>NZ_PSVX01000003.1:0-103531 GCF_002932695.1 Rathayibacter sp. AY1D2
TGAATACACGCACGGCGTGTAACCCAGATTTGACCATGTGCCTTCGGGTGCGTGTGTCGCCAGGGTTACGGCGGCCATAGCGAGAGGGAAACGCCCGGTTACATTCCGAACCCGGAAGCTAAGACTCTCAGCGCCGATGGTACTGCAGGGGGGACCCTGTGGGAGAGTAGGACACCGCCGGACACCATTCACGATGGCCACCCAGAAATGGGTGGCCATCGCTGTTTAACCGGTCGGTCTCTGTTCGAGGACGAACAGGACCGGCCGGAGCGACGATGACCGTCGTCGCCCGACTCCGGAACGAGGAGCAGCGATGACTCAGCACGACCCGACGCCCTCTCCGGAATCGAGGCCGCTCCAGAACGGCTTCGACGTCGTGGAGGAACACGTCCTGTCAGACGAGCTCCTCCGGATCGAGCAGACTCCGCTCAACGAGAGGGCAGCCGGATACGTCCAGCTGCAGGAGCAGCTGCGCATCCGACTCGAGAACGCGGACCGCGACCGATGACCGACGACTCGCGACTCGACTCGGCTCTCGCCGAGCGGGGCATCGCCCGGTCCCGCACCCATGCCGCTCGGATGATCGCCGACGGTCTGGTGACGGTGGACGGTGTCCCTGCACTGAAGCCCTCGATCCGCGTGCGCGACGATCAGGACGTCGCGGTCGCCGGCCTTGACCACTACGTCAGCCGGGCCGCCCACAAGCTGCTCGCCGCCCTCGACACCTTCGTGACGGTGCGAGTCGCGGGCCGGAACGCTCTCGACGTCGGGGCGTCGACGGGCGGGTTCTCGCAGGTCCTGCTCGAGCGCGGCGCCGCCTCGGTGATCGCCCTCGACGTCGGGCACGCGCAGCTCGCTCCCCGGATCCGGTCCGACGATCGCGTCCACGTGGTGGAGGGGTTCAATGCGCGGGATCTCACCGCCGCCCGGCTCGCCGAAGCCGCCAGGACCGAGATCGTCCCGGACCTGGTCGTGTCCGACGTGTCCTTCATCTCCCTGCGGATGGTTCTGCCTCCCGTCGCCGCCTCCGTGGATCCGCTCGCCGACTTCGTGGTGCTGGTGAAGCCGCAGTTCGAGGTCGGCCGCTTGGGGGTGCGGGAGGGGATCGTCCGGGATCCGGAGCTGCGTCGCGAGGCCCTCTCGGACGTCCTGTGGTCGGCGTGGGACCTGGGGCTCGGCGTCGTCGGGCTGGCCGAGTCGCCACTCCCGGGGGGCGCTGGGAATCGCGAGTATCTGGCGCACCTCCACCGCGACCGCGGAACGATTCCGACAGAATGGAGGGACGCGGTCACCGCGCTCACCACCGGATGACGCGATCGTGTCCGCCGCTGTCGACCGACCAGAAGGACACCCCCTCGATGCAGTCCCCTCGTGACGAGCGCAACATCCTCGTCGTCGCCCACACCGGACGGACGGACTCCCTCGATGCGGCGGTCCTCGTCGTCGAGCGACTCCGGAACTCCGGCGCCCACCCCGTCCTCTGCGCCGACGACAAGGGCGACATCGTCGCGGTCGCTCCGGATCTGAGCGACGTCGCCGTGCTCGGGTCCGACGTGCCGCTCGAGTTCATCGAGCTCGTGTTCGTGCTCGGCGGGGACGGGACCATCCTCCGCGCAGCGGAGATCGTCCGGTCCGGGACGGCCCCTCTGCTCGGCGTGAACCTCGGCCACGTCGGGTTCCTCGCGGAGAGCGAGCGGGACGATCTCGACGACGCCGTCGCCCGTGCGCTCGACGGCGACTACGCGGTCGAGGAGCGGATGACCCTGCAGGTGCGCGTCAAGATCGACGAGGCCGTCGTCTACGAGACCTGGGCGCTCAACGAGGCGACCGTCGAGAAGGGCAGCCGCGAGCGGATGCTCGAGGTCATGGTGGGCGTCGACGGACGTCCGCTGTCGAGCTTCGGCTGCGACGGCATCGTCGTGTCCACTCCGACCGGTTCCACCGCTTACGCCTTCTCCGGGGGCGGCCCCGTCGTGTGGCCGACCGTCGAGGCGATGCTCCTCGTTCCGCTCAGTGCCCACGCGCTCTTCGCGCGGCCCCTCGTCGTGGGCCCGTCGTCGAGCCTCGCCGTCGAGGTCAAGGAGAGGACCGACGGCGTCGGCGTCCTCTGGGCCGACGGCCGGCGCGCCTACGAGCTGCCGCCGGGAGCGCGCGTCGTCTACCGGCGCTCGCCCGTGCCCGTGCGCTTCGCACGCCTGCACGACGCCCCCTTCACCGATCGACTCGTGCACAAGTTCGGTCTCCCCATCCGCGGATGGCGGGGGTCGGCGGAGACGGAGTAAGGCCCGATGCTCGAAGAGCTGCAGATCCGCGACCTCGGAGTGATCGCCGAGGCGACGCTCCCGCTCGGACCGGGCTTCACCGCGGTCACCGGCGAGACCGGCGCCGGCAAGACGATGGTGGTCACGGCGCTCGGCCTCGTGCTGGGCGCGCGCTCGGACGCGTCCGCGGTGCGCTCGGGAGCGAAGCAGGCCTGGGTGTCGGGGCGCTGGCTGGTCCCCGAGGAGGGCCCGGTCGCCGAGCGCGTCCACGACGCCGGCGGCGATCTCGACGGCCCGGAGCTGCTCCTCGCGCGGTCGGTCTCGGCGGAGGGACGCGGGCGAGCCGTCGTCGGCGGCCGAAGCGCACCGGTCAGCGTGCTGAGCGAGCTCGCCGATCAGCTGGTCGTCGTGCACGGGCAGTCGGACCAGATCCGCCTCCGCTCCGCCGCGGCGCAGCGCGAGGCGCTCGACCGGTTCGGCGGACCCGGTCTCGCCGACGCCCTCCGCGACTACGCGAGCGCCTTCGAGCGCTGGCGGGCCAACCGGGAGGAGCTCGATTCGCTCACCGAGGCCCGGGAGACTCGCGCCCGCGAAGCCGAACGGCTCCGCTCCGCCCTCGCCGAGATCGAGGTGGTCGCCCCCCAGCGCGGGGAGGACGTCGAGCTCGCGGCGCAGTCCGCCCGGCTCGGGAGCATCGAGCAGCTTCGGCTCGCCGCCGGCGAGGCCCGCGAGGCGATCTCGTCCGAGGAGCTGGACGGGCGGGACGCGCTCGGGCTCCTCGAGACGGCGCGGCGCGTGCTGGAGCGGGCGGCCGAGCACGACGCCGCCCTGCAGCCGACGGTCCAGACGCTCGGCGAGGCGGCGGTGCTCCTCGTCGACGCCGCCGGCGGGCTCTCCTCGTACCTGGCGGAGCTCGACCTCGACGGCGCACACGACCTGGAGCTGATCGAGAACCGGCGGGCGGAGCTGTCCCTGCTCGCCCGCACCTACGGACCGACGCTGGACGACGTGCTCGACCTGGTGGACTCCTCCGGACTCCGCCTGCTCGAGCTCGACGGCGACGACGAGAGGATCGCGGCTCTCGAGGCAGACACCGCTGCCGACGCGGACCTCGTCGACCGCCTCGCGACCCGGCTGACCGAGCTGCGGACCGCGGCGGCCGCCGAGCTGGGGGAGCGGGTCAGCGACGAGCTCACCGCGCTGGCCATGGCGGATGCGCACCTGCACGTGAAGGTGACGGCCGCGGGGGAGCCGAGCGTCCACGGGCGCGACTCCGTCGAGATGCTGCTCCAGCCGCACACCGGGGCCGCACCCCGGCCCCTCGCCCGCGGAGCCTCGGGAGGCGAGCTCTCGCGGGTGATGCTCGCGATCGAGGTCGTGGTCGCCGCCAACGACCCCGTGCCGACGTTCGTCTTCGACGAGGTCGACGCGGGGGTCGGCGGAGCGGCGGCGATCGAGATCGGCCGACGGCTCGCGCGGCTCGCCGAGACGTCGCAGGTCATCGTGGTGACCCACCTCGCGCAGGTCGCCGCATTCGCCACGAACCACCTCCGCGTCGAGAAGGGCTCGGACGGCGCGGTGACCTCGAGCGCCGTGACGCAGCTCGACTCCGAGGAGCGGGTGTCCGAGATGGCGCGCCTGCTCTCGGGGCTCACCGACTCCGCCAACGCTCTCGCTCATGCGCGGGAGCTCCTCGAATCGAGCCGACGGGGCTGATCGCGAGCGGCCCGGGACGACATCGATCCGTCCCGGACGGTCCGCCGCCGCCGTTCTGCTGTTACGGTGGAACCCCGTGGTGGACTTTACGAACGCGGGCCTTTCCTCTTCTTCTCCCTCGGATCCCGAGGGCTCCTCCGGGTCCTCGACCCGGAACGCTTCGACGGCCGGGCAGGACGCCCCCTCGAAGATCACGAAGCACATCTTCGTCACCGGCGGTGTCGTCTCCTCGCTCGGCAAGGGACTCACGGCCGCGAGCCTGGGCAACCTGCTGACCGCGCGCGGGCTGCGCGTCGTCATGCAGAAGCTCGACCCGTACCTCAACGTGGACCCGGGGACGATGAACCCGTTCCAGCACGGCGAGGTCTTCGTGACCGACGACGGCGCCGAGACCGATCTCGACATCGGCCACTACGAGCGCTTCCTCGACATCAACCTGAACCAGGCCGCGAACGTCACGACCGGCCAGATCTACTCGCGGGTCATCGCGCGGGAGCGCGCCGGCGAGTACCTCGGGGACACGGTCCAGGTCATCCCGCACATCACGGACGAGATCAAGCGGCGCATGCGCCTCCAGTCGGAGGACGACCCGCAGCCGGACGTCATCATCACCGAGATCGGCGGCACCGTCGGCGACATCGAGAGCCAGCCGTTCATCGAGTCGGCCCGCCAGGTTCGCCACGAGCTCGGCCGCCGCAACGTCTTCTTCGTGCACGTCTCGCTGGTGCCCTTCATGGGCGCCTCCGGCGAGCAGAAGACCAAGCCCACCCAGCACTCCGTCGCGGCGCTGCGCTCGATCGGCATCCAGCCGGACGCGCTGGTGCTGCGGAGCGACCGGCCCGTGTCGGAGTCGAACAAGCGCAAGATCGCGCTGATGTGCGACGTCGACGAGCAGGCCGTGGTCAACGCCAAGGACGTCGCGTCGATCTACGAGATCCCGCAGATGCTCAACGAGCAGGGCCTCGACGCCTACATCATCGACCAGCTGGGCCTCCCGGCCGGCGAGGTCGTCTGGGACGGCTGGTCGCGACTGCTCGAGGCCGTGCACGAGCCCAAGCACGAGGTCACCATCGGCCTGGTCGGGAAGTACATCGACCTGCCCGACGCCTACCTCTCCGTGACGGAGGCTCTGCGGGCCGGCGGCTTCGCGCAGCAGACGAAGGTCGCCATCCGCTGGATCGCCTCCGACGGGCTCGAGGACCCCGAGGCTGCGGCCAAGGCGCTCTCCGAGCTCGACGGCATCTGCGTGCCCGGCGGCTTCGGCATCCGCGGCATCGAGGGCAAGCTCGGCGCGCTGCGCTTCGCGCGGGAGAACGGGATACCGACCCTCGGGCTCTGCCTCGGCCTGCAGTGCATGGTCATCGAGTACGCCCGCAACGAGGCCGGCCTCGAGGGGGCCTCGTCGTCGGAGTTCGACCCGGAGACGGAGTTCCCCGTCATCGCGACGATGGCCGAGCAGGTCGAGATCCTCGCGTCCGGGGACATGGGCGGCACGATGCGCCTCGGCCTCTACACGGCCGAGCTCGCCGAGGGCTCGATCGTCGCCGAGGTGTACGGCGCACCTGAGGCTGCCGAGCGCCACCGTCACCGCTACGAGGTCAACAACCGCTACCGCGACCGGATCGCCGAGGCGGGGCTTTGGTTCTCGGGCCTCTCGCCCGACGGCCACCTCGTGGAGTACGTCGAGCTGCCCCGCGAGAAGCACCCCTACTACGTGGGCACGCAGGCGCACCCGGAGCTCCGCTCGCGCCCGAACGCCGCGCACCCGCTCTTCCGCGGCCTCGTGACCGCCGCCCTCGAGCGCCAGGAGGCCTCGCGCCTCTTCCCGGCATCGGAGGCGGGCGCCGGTGAGTGAGCCGCTGTCGGACGAGCTCGTCGAGCCGGAGGTCCTGACCAGTGAGCGCGTCTTCGACGGGATGGTCTGGGGCGTCCGCGCCGAGACGTTCCGCTACGGCGGCGGCGAGCTGCGCCGGGAGTTCCTCGATCACACGGGAGCCGTCGCCGTGCTGGCCCTCGACGACGAGGACCGCGTCGCCCTGATCAAGCAGTACCGGCACCCTGTCCGCACCCGCGAGTGGGAGATCCCGGCCGGCCTGCTCGACGTCGAGGGCGAGGATCCCCTGGTCGCCGCTCAGCGGGAGCTGGGCGAGGAGACGGACCTGCAGGCCGAGCGCTGGGACCTGCTCTCGGAGTTCGCCACCTCGCCGGGCGGCAGCGACGAGGTCATCCGGATCTACCTGGCCCGCGGGCTCTCGTCCACCGGCTCCGCCTTCGACCGCGAGGCGGAGGAGGCCGACATGGAGCTGCGGTGGGTGCCGCTGGACGAGGCGGTCGAGGCGGTCCTCGCCCGCCGGGTGCAGAACCCCTCGCTGACGATCGCGGTGCTCGCGGCGCACGCGTTCCGCTCGCGCGACTGGGACGGGCTGGGCGACGCGTCCTCGCCGTGGACGCGCCACCCGCGGGTCCGCCACCCCCGGGGGTGAGCCCCCGCGCCTGCGCCGAGGCGTACCTCCGGCAGGCGAGCGTGGAGCGCGGGCTCTCGGCGCACACGCTCGCGGCCTACCGGCGCGACCTGGAGCTCTACCTCGGCTGGCTCGAGGAGCGCGGGACCGTCGATCTGGCGCAGCTCGGACGCGTCGACGTGGGGGAGTTCTCCTCCTGGCTGGCCGCACGCCCGGAGCGGCCGCTCGCGGCGAGCTCGCGCGCACGGATCCTCTCGAGCGTCCGAGGGCTGCACCGCTTCGCCCTCGAGGAGGGGGTCGTCGCGGACGACGTGGCCCGGGACGTGCTGCCGCCGAAGATCCCGATGACCCTGCCGAAGGCGGTCACGGTCGAGCAGATGGCGGCGCTGCTCGACGCTGCGCGCGGCGAGGAGCTCGCGGACCTGCGGGACCGGGCCCTGCTGGAGCTGCTCTACGCGACGGGCGCGCGCATCTCGGAGGCGGTGGACCTGAACGTCGACGACGTGGTCGCCGCGGAGGTGGTGCGGCTGACGGGCAAGGGGTCCAAGCAGCGGATGGTGCCGCTCGGCCGCTTCGCCCGCGAGGCGGTCGACGAGTACCTCGTGCGTGCGCGGCCCGAGCTCTCGCGGAGGGGGCGCGCGACGCCGGCGCTCTTCCTGGGGGTCCGCGGGAGCCGCCTGTCGCGGCAGAGCGCCTGGCTGGTCATCCGCGCCGTCGCCGAGAAGGCTGGGCTGGACCGGGAGATCTCGCCGCACACCTTCCGGCACTCCTTCGCGACCCACCTGCTCGCGGGCGGCGCCGACGTCCGCGTGGTGCAGGAGCTCCTCGGGCACGCCTCGGTGGCGACGACGCAGATCTACACGCTGGTGACGGCGGACACGCTCCGGGACGTCTACACGTCCGCGCACCCGCGAGCGCGGCGCTAGAGCCGCGGACCCGCGCGGCGGGGCGCGGCGGCCGGGGAGCGGGGCGCCGGTACACTCGTCGGAGGCCGCGCGGGAGCGCACGCCGCCACGGAAGCGAGGACGACGCAGGTGACACGCAAGACGGACGACAAGGCCGAGCTCACCGGTCTCGAAGCCCCGACGCTCGGCCCGACCGGCCGCCCCCTGCGCGACTTCCCGCTGCCGGTGGAGCTCACCGGTCACGGCCCCGCCCGGATCATCTCGCTCTGCAACCAGAAGGGCGGCGTCGGCAAGACGACGACGACCATCAACCTGGGCGCGACCCTCGCCGAGTACGGCCGCCGCGTGCTGGCCATCGACTTCGACCCGCAGGGCGCCCTCTCGGCCGGCCTCGGGGTCACCACCTACGACGCCATCACGATCTACGACCTGCTCCTCGGCACCGTGAAGGACCCGGCCGAGGCGATCCGGAGGACCCGCGTGCCGGGCCTGGACGTCATCCCGGCCAACATCGACCTCTCCGCCGCCGAGGTCCACCTCGTCAACGAGGTCGCGCGCGAGCAGATCCTCGCCCGGGTGCTCCGCAAGGTGAGCGCGGACTACGACGTCATCCTGATCGACTGCCAGCCCTCGCTGGGCCTGCTCACGGTCAACGCGCTCACCGCGAGCCACGGCGTCCTCATCCCGCTCGAGTGCGAGTTCTTCGCGCTGCGCGGCGTCGCCCTGCTGATCGAGACGATCGACAAGGTCCGCGACCGGCTCAACCCGGTGATCGAGCTCGACGGCATCCTGCCCACGATGTACGACTCCCGCACCCTGCACTCGCGGGAGGTGCTCGACCGGGTGGTCGACGCCTTCGGCGACAGCGTGCTCGAGACGGTGATCGGCCGCACGGTGAAGTTCCCGGACGCCAGCGTGTCCGGCGTCCCGATCACCCAGTTCGCGCCCGAGCACAACGCCGCGAAGGCGTACCGCAAGCTCGCCAGGGAGCTGATCTCGCGTGGCGCGGTCGCCTGAGGTCCTCCTCGAGGAGCGCGCCGCTCCCCCCGGGTTCCACCTCGCGCTGACCAACTTCGAGGGTCCGTTCGACCTCCTGCTGAGCCTCATCGCGAAGCAGCAGGTCGACATCACCGAGATCGCGCTGAGCGCCGTGACGGACGAGTTCCTCTCGTACCTGCACGGGATCGACTCGCTCGAGGGGCTGGATCGCGCGTCGGAGTTCCTCGTCGTCGCCGCGACGCTCCTCGACCTGAAGATCGCCGGACTCCTGCCCCAGGGCGAGCTCGTCGACGCCGAGGACGCGGCGCTGCTGGAGGCGCGAGACCTGCTGTTCGCCCGGCTCCTGCAGTACCGCGCCTTCAAGCAGGTGTCGTCGTGGTTCGCCGAGCGGATCGCGATCGAGACCGCCCGCCACGTGCGGGACGTGCCTCTGGAGGAGGAGTACCGGTCCGCGAAGCCGGAGCTCGTCTGGACCCTGTCGCCCGCCGACTTCGCCGCCCTCGCGACCGTCGCCCTCGCTCCGCGCGAGCTGCCGACGGTGGGCCTGGACCACCTGCACGCCCCGCAGATCAGCATCCGGGAGCAGGCCGCGCACGTCGTGGCGATGCTGTGCGCCCGCGGGAGGGCCACCTTCGGCGAGCTGATCGCGGACGCCGACGAGAAGGGCGTGATCGTCGCGCGCTTCCTGGCCGTGCTCGAGCTCTACCGGCACGCCGCGATCTCGTTCGACCAGCCGGAGCCGCTCGGCGAGCTCACGCTGCGCTGGGTCGCCGAGCAGTGGAGCGATGCGAGCCTCGCCGCGCTCGGAGCCGACTATGACTCCTGACGCCGGCCCCGGGACCGTCGCGTTCGAGATCGACCGGGCGATCGAGGCGATCCTGATGGTCGCGGACGAGCCGCAGCCGCTCGCCTCCCTCGCGACCGCGCTGTCGAGGCCGATCGCCGTGGTCCGCCAGTCGATCGAGCGCCTGGTCGCCGACTACGACGGCGCCGACGGGGCGATCCGCCGGGGCTTCGAGCTGCGCGAGGTCGGTGCCGGCTGGCGGATCTACGTGCGCCGCGAGTACGACCCGGTGGTCAAGGACTTCGTCCTGACGCAGAACCCGACGCGGCTCTCGCAGGCGGCGCTCGAGACGCTCGCCGTGATCGCCTACAAGCAGCCGGTCTCGCGCGGTCAGGTCGCGCAGATCCGCGCGGTCAACGTCGACTCCGTCGCGCGCACCCTCCTCGGCCGCGGCCTCATCGCGGAGGTCGGCCACGACCCCGAGACGGGCGCGGTCCTCTACGGCACCACCGAGCAGCTGCTCGTGCACCTCGGCCTCACCTCGCTCGACGAGCTGCCGAAGATCTCCCCCCTACTGAGCGACGGAAGAGACGGATTCGATGAGCGCGCCTGACAGCGGCCCCGACGGCGAACGACTGCAGAAGGTCCTCGCGGCAGCGGGGGTCGCCTCCCGACGAGTGGTCGAGGAGATGATCGTGGCGCGGCGGATCCGCGTCAACGGCGAGGTGGCGGACGAGCTCGGCCGCCGCATCGATCCGGCGACCGACCGGATCGAGGTCGACGGGGTCGCGGTGCAGCTGGACACCTCGCGCCGCTACGTCATGCTCAACAAGCCGATCGGCGTCGTCAGCTCGCTGGCGGACGAGAACGGACGCACCGACCTCAGCCTCTACACGAAGAACTTCGAGGAGCGGCTGTTCAACGTCGGGCGCCTCGACGCCGAGACCTCGGGACTGCTGGTGCTGACCAACGACGGCGAGCTCGCCCACGTCCTCGCGCACCCGTCGTTCGGAGTGACGAAGACCTACATCGCGAAGGTGCACGGGCAGGTCCTCCCGCAGACGATCGCGACGCTGACCTCCGGGATCGAGCTCGACGACGGACCGGTGGCCGCCGACAAGGCGCGTCTCCTCGGCCGGCCGGAGGGCCGCTCGAACGCCTCGCTCGTCGAGATCACCCTGCACTCCGGTCGCAACCGGGTCGTCCGCCGGATGATGGCGGCTGTCGGCCACCCGGTGATCGAGCTCGTCCGGCGCCAGTTCGGGCCGCTGCACCTGGGCACCCTGCGCTCGGGCGATCTGCGCGACCTGACCCGGGAGGAGCTGGGCGCGCTGCTCACGATCGCGCGGCAGGGCGGCGAGGCGGTGGCGGCCGCTCCCGCGGTCCCCTCGAAGAAGGTGAGCGCGGGTGCGCGGCGGCCCCGGCCTGACAGCGGCGAGCGCGTCGCCCCGGCGGAGCGCGGCTCGGCCGGGCGATCCTCGGATCGCGGCGGATCGGCGGGACGGTCGTCCGACCGCGGCGGCTCGGCGGGACGGTCGTCCGATCGCGGCGGCTCCTCCGCCGGCGGCGGGCGGAGCGACGGTCCTCCGCGCCGGTCCGGCGCCGACAAGCAGCGCCGCGCCGATCGCTAGGCTGTCGGGGTGAACGAGCTCCTGCACCCCGCGCCGCCCGCGATGCGGACGACCGGGACGGTGCGGGTGGTCGGCTCCGGACTGCTCGGCGCCTCCATCGGCCTCGGCCTCGCCTCCCGCGGGATCGACGTCGTCCTCGACGACGCCTCGCCCGCGAGCCTCTCCCTCGCCATCGACTACGGGGCCGGCCGCGCCGCCTCCGCCGACGACCGGCCCTCCGTCGTCGTCGTCTGCGTCCCCCCTGACGTCACAGCGAGCGTCGTCGAGCGCGAGCTCGCGGCGCACCCCGGAGCCGTCGTCACCGACGTGGCGAGCGTCAAGACCCAGCCGCTGCGCGAGCTGCGCTCCCGCGGCGTCGACCTCGCCCGCTACATCGGCTCGCACCCGATGGCCGGCCGCGAGCGCGGCGGACCGGTCGCCGCGCGGGGAGACCTCTTCGTCGGCAGACCCTGGGTGATCTGCCGCGACGGCGAGACCGCGCCCGACGCGCTCGCAAGGGTGGAGGGCCTCGCTCTCGACCTCGGCGGCACCATCGTCGAGATGGACCCGGAGGAGCACGACCTCTCGGTCGGCCTCGTCTCGCACGCCCCGCAGGTGATCTCGTCACTGCTCGGCCAGCGCCTCCTCGACGCCCCGAACGCGGCGCTCCGCCTCGCCGGGCAGGGCGTCCGCGACGTCTCGCGCCTGGCGGCCTCGGCCCCCGAGCTCTGGATGCAGATCCTGGCCGCGAACCGCGAGCACGTCGTCGCGGTGCTCGACGCCTTCCGCGACGACGTCGCCGCGGTCGCCGACGCTCTCCGCGACCTCGAGGCGCCCGGCTCGCGCCGCGTGCTCGCCGAGCACCTGGCCGCGGGCAACGCCGGAGTGGCGCGCCTGCCCGGCAAGCACGGCCAGGACCAGCGCTTCTCGACCCTGATCGTCCTCGTCGACGACTCTCCCGGAACCCTCGCGCGGCTCCTGGTGGAGATCGGCGAGGCGGGCGTCAATCTCGAGGACGTGCGCCTCGAGCACGCGCAGGGGCGCCGAGTGGGTCTCGCCGAGATCTCGGTGGTGCCCGAAGCGGTCGCGCCGCTGACCGAAGAACTGACCATACGCGGCTGGAGGATCGCCGGATGAGCACCGAGCAGAACAGGCAGGAGGGCGGCCTGAACAGGATGACGCCCGCCCGCCGGGCACAGCAGAGCATCCCGGAGGACGGGGGCGCGGCTCCCGAGCGCGAGGCGCGCTCCGAGGCCGCCGAGCAGGGCGACTTCGGCGAGGCCGTCGTGGTCGCCATCGACGGCCCGGCCGGCAGCGGCAAGTCCAGCGTGTCGAGGGCTGCCGCCCGCCGCCTCGACTTCGAGTTCCTCGACACGGGAGCGGCCTACCGCGCGCTCGCCTGGCACGGGCTCGACCGCGGCCTCGACTTCGAGGACCAGGACGCGATCGTCGACGCGCTCGACGGCTTCGACTACTCCATCGGCACCGACCCCGAGTCGTACTCGGTGTGGGTCGGTCCGACCGAGGTGACCACCGCCATCCGCGAGCCCCGGGTGACCGCGCGCGTCTCGGCCGTGGCGAAGGTCCCCGAGGTCCGTCGGAGGATCACACTGCTGTTCCGGAGGATCATCGGCGAGACGCGTCGGGAGGGCATCATCGTCGAGGGCCGCGACATCACGACGGTCGTCGCACCGACCGCTCCGGTCCGGATCCTGCTGACGGCGAGCGAAGAGGCTAGAATGGCCAGGCGTTCGCGCGAGGTCACCACGGAATCCGCCGAGGCGACGGGTCAGGCGCTGCGGTCGAGGGACCGCGCCGACTCGCAGGTGGTCGACTTCATGAACGCCGCAGAAGGAGTCACTCTTCTCGACTCCACTCATCTCGACTTCGAGCAGACCGTCGACGCGGTCGTCGCCGAGGTCCGAACTTCGAGAGCAAGGGCCGGTCATGGCACAGGACACGCACGTCGGTGACGACGAGCTGAACTTCGGAGACGACGACCTCGTCGAGCGCCTCGGCGACCTCGACGAGCAGCTCGCCTCCTCACGCGCGCAGGCGCTCCGCAGCGGACTCGAGGACTACGACCTCGACGAGGAGGACCTCGACCTCCTCGAGTTCGCCGGGGAGGACTCGGACGAGGTCCGCTACCTCCCCGCCCTCCCGGTCGTGGCGATCGTGGGCCGCCCCAACGTCGGCAAGTCCGCGCTGGTGAACCGCATCCTCGGCCGCCGCGAGGCCGTCGTCGAGGACACCCCGGGCGTCACGCGCGACCGCGTGTCCTACAAGGCGGAGTGGATCGACCGGGCGTTCACCATCGTCGACACCGGCGGCTGGGAGCCCGACGCCCGCGGCATCGACGCCTCCGTCGCCATGCAGGCCGAGATCGCCATCGACCTCGCCGACGCCGTCATCTTCGTCGTCGACGCGAACGTCGGCGCGACCGCGACCGACGAGCACGTCGTGAAGCTGCTGCGCAAGACGAAGAAGCCGGTCTTCCTCGCCGCGAACAAGGTGGACGACGCCCGCCAGGAGCCGAACGCCGCCTCGCTGTGGTCGCTCGGCCTGGGCGAGCCCCGCCCCGTCTCGGCCGTCCACGGCCGCGGCGTCGCCGACCTTCTCGACGCGGTGCTCGAGAAGCTCCCTCTGGAGTCGGCCGTCGCCAAGCGCGAGGTCGGCGGACCGCGCCGCGTCGCGATCCTCGGCCGCCCGAACGTCGGCAAGTCCAGCCTGCTCAACAAGGCGGCGGGGGAGGAGCGGGTCGTCGTCAACGAGCTCGCCGGCACCACGCGCGACCCGGTCGACGAGCAGGTCGAGATCGCCGGCAAGGTCTGGCGCTTCGTCGACACCGCGGGCATCCGCCGCCGCGTGCACCTCCAGCAGGGCGCCGACTTCTACGCGTCGCTGCGCACCTCGACCGCGCTCGAGAAGGCCGAGGTCGCCGTCGTCGTCCTCGACGTCTCGCAGCCGATCTCGGAGCAGGACGTCCGCATCATCGACCTGGTGCTGGAGTCGGGCCGGGCGCTCGTGCTCGCCTTCAACAAGTGGGACCTCCTCGACGACGAGCGCCGCCGCTACCTCGAGCGCGAGATCGAGACCGACCTCGCCCACGTGGCGTGGGCGCCCCGCGTCAACATCTCGGCCC
The DNA here is from genome assembly GCF_002932695.1 of Rathayibacter sp. AY1D2. Taxonomy (NCBI): domain Bacteria; kingdom Bacillati; phylum Actinomycetota; class Actinomycetes; order Micrococcales; family Microbacteriaceae; genus Rathayibacter; species Rathayibacter sp. AY1D2. Next base: position 13,880 of record NZ_PSVX01000003.1, read on the forward strand.
GCACCGGCCGCCACCTCGAGAAGCTCGTGCCGGCGCTCGAGCTCGCCCTCGAGTCGTGGGACACGCGCATCCCGACGGGCAAGTTCAACGCGTTCCTCGCCGAGCTCACCGCGGCGCACCCGCACCCCCTCCGCGGAGGCAAGCAGCCCCGCGTGCTCTTCGGCACGCAGGCCTCGTCCCGCCCGCCGACATTCGTCCTCTTCACGACGGGGTTCCTCGACCCGGGCTACCGCCGCTACATCGCGCGCCGCCTGCGCGAGATCTACGGCTTCCAGGGGTCGCCGGTGAACGTCAACATGCGCGTCCGCGAGAAGCGCGCGCGCTGAGCGCAGCCGCACCGTGTCCGGCCCGTGGGAGCTCCTCCCGCGGGCCGTCCGCGTCTCCGGGAGGAGCGGTCGTCGAGTCGAGGGGCGGATGCCGCTCCGATGCGGCTCGATCGAGCGGGTCGGCCTCGTCGCGAGCGGGAGTGACGGGCGGCGCGGTGCTGCCGAAGGCCCAGCGGCCTCCCTCGAACCGGGCGGTCGTCTCTCCGATCGGGCGTCGGCAGGGCCGGGAGGCCGATCAGTCGCCGGTGGCGAAGGGCCACCACGGCGGCAGGAGCCGTCGGTAGGCGGCGAGGTAGCTGCCGGGATCGCGGGGCGCGGGCAGGCGGAGCCACTGCTCCATCAGGCCGACGGAGCCCGCCGCGAGGAACGAGGCCGTCGCGTTCTCGAGGAACCCGAGCGGTGCGTCCGCGGCCGGGACGTCGAGGATCCCGGTGTCGAGCGTCGCGGAGACGGCGGTACGGAAGTGCCCCGCGAGCATCGCGCGGAGGCCCGAGTCGCCGCCGGGGGCGTCGAAGGCGCGGAGGTAGAGGTCGCGGTGGCCGTCCAGGTGGCCGAGGACGCGGGAGGTGCCCTCGCGGATGCTCGCGTCGGTCGCGGCGCCGCTCCGGAGCTGCTGCAGATAGCCCTCGCGGATCGCGTCGAGCTCGTCCCGCAGGGCGGCGCAGAGCAGTTCTGCGGCGGAGGAGGCGTGGGCGTAGAAGGTGGAGCGGTTCACGCCGGCGAGATCCGTGATCTCGGAGACGGTGAGGGTGGCGACGTCGCGGCCGGTCGCGAGTTCGATGATGGCCCGGTGCAGGGCCACCTGTGATCGCTTCTGCCGCGCATCCACTGCTGACGCCTCCCGAGCTGCCGACGGCGCGTCGACCCGTGCCGACGCGTTCCGCGCAGCGAGTCTACGGGGCCCGCTCGTTTTCACTTCCGGCGTCGGCATCCGCTAAGGTAGTCGAGTTGCCCGGGCCTCGGCCCGGTCTGCCACGGGCTGTGGCGCAGCTTGGTAGCGCACTTGACTGGGGGTCAAGGGGTCGCAGGTTCAAATCCTGTCAGCCCGACGGAAAGCCCTGATGAGACCACTGGTCGTCGTCAGGGCTTCCGTCGTTTCCGGGCCTCGTCGTGAGGCTGCGGGCCGCTCACCGGAGCGCTGCGGCGACCTCGGCGAAGGCCTCGCGACGTCGGGCGGAGCGCGCCTCCCGCTCGGCGGGATCTCGTGCCCAGAGCGCCTGTCGCGACGGGTGGAAGGTGCGGATCACCGTGAGGCCGCGCTCGCGCTCGATCGCCGGGTGCCGCCTGAGGAGGCGCCGCCAGCCGTGATCGGCGTCGCCGCCCTGCAGGAGGACCACCTCGACGCCTGGGGCGAGCGCGAGCAGATGCAGGACGGTCTCGACGCCGGCGTCGAGCTGCTCGGCGTTCGGCGCCTGGTTGATGTACCAGGGGTAGGCGTTCCACGGCAGCAGGTCGGCGGGGGCGAGGCCCACCTCGTCCATCAGCCCGGCCATGAGCTCCGCCGTCGGGTCGTCGTTCTCGGTGCAGAGGAAGCCGCTTCCGACGCCGTCCTGGGTGGCGGGGCCGGGATCGCGGAGGACGCTGAGGACGCGCGCCTCCACTCCGCCGTGCAGGGGAGCGACGTAGGGCAGCCAGCCGCGTCCGTAGGGGTTCCGCAGCTCGTCGACCCAGCGGTTCACGGGAGCCACGTGCGGTGCATAGCGCTGCTCCCACTGGGCGCGGCGGAAGGAGAGGTCGGCCATGGAGCGGGGCATGTCCGCACCCTAGAGGGTCACCGGGGCGGCGCGGCACCCTTCCTGGTCGTCGGCCGTGCCGGCGGCGTCCGGACTGAGAAGCCGGAGCGGCATGCACGGCGTCTCCCCGACCGCCCGCAAGGGCGGCGGCAGGCCGGCTCCCTAGCGTCGGTGGACGTGACCCACTCCGCTCCGCTCGCCCGCTGGTGGCGCGAACCCTGGTGGGCGCGGCTCACCCTCCTCGCGATCCTGTGCGGTTCGACGGTCCTCACCGGCTGGAATCTCGCCCGGGGCGGAGACGCCGTCTTCTACGAGGCGGCGGCACGGTCGATGTCGGAGTCGTGGCACGCGCTGGCGTTCGGAGCCTTCGATCCCGCCGCCACGGTGACGCTGGACAAGCTGGCGGGGTTCGCGGTGCCGCAGGCGCTGAGCATCCGGCTGTTCGGCATGTCGACGTCGTCGATCGCGCTGCCGCAGCTGATCGAGGGGCTGATCACGGTCGCGGCGTGCTCGGTCGTCGGGCTCCGGTGGGGCGGCCGGGGGCTCGGGCTGGTCGCGGCGGCAGCGGCGGCGAGCACGCCGATCCTCGTGTCGATGTTCGGGCACCCGATGGAGGACGGGCTGCTCACGGCGGCACTCGCTGTGGCGCTGGTGTGGTGGCAGCGAGCGGTGCTGACCGGGCGGTGGTGGCCGCTCCTGATGACCGGGCTGTCCATCGGGATCGGCTTCCAGGCGAAGATGATGCAGGCCTGGTTCGTCCTGCCGGCGCTCGTGGTGGCGACTCTCGTCGGGGTGCACGGGTGGCGCCGAGCCCTCGCCTGGGCGGGCGGGCTCCTGGCCGTCGCGGTGGGTGCCTCCGTGGCGTGGACGGTCGCGATCCAGGCGGTGCCCGCGGGCGGCCGGCCGTACATCGACGGGTCGACGGGGAACGACGTGTTCGCGATGGTGTTCGGATTCAACGGGCTCGACCGGCTGATCTCGGGCGCGGTGCCCGGCGCCGTCGTCGCGTCCGCCCACGTCGCGGCGATGGGCGGAGCGGCGGGATCGTCGCCGGTGAAGCTTCTGCTCGCGCAGTACGCGACCCAGGTGGGCTGGCTGTACCCCGCGGCGCTCGCGGGGCTGATCCTGGGGGCGGTGCGCTGGCGGCCGCGGCGGGGGAGCACCCGCGGTCCGTTCGCCCTCCTGGTCCTGACCGCGGTGTGGCTGGCGACGGCGGCGGCGGTGCTCTCGGTGGCGACGGTGCCGCACACCGCCTACGTCGCGGCGATCGGAGTGCAGCTGGCGCTCCTCGCGGCGCTGGGCTGGGCGGAGGCGGTGCGGCTGCTCGCGTCGACCCGGGTCGTCGCGCGGCTGGTGCTGCCGCTCCTCCTCGTCGCGCAGACGGCGTGGAGCGCGGCGCTCGCCGTGGGCGGGCAGCTGCCCGCGGTGCTGGGCCTGCCGTTCGCGGCGCTCGCCGGAGCAGGGCTCGTCGTGGTCGCGGTGGCGGCGCGGCGACGGAGGGGCGGTGCGGTGGAGCGAGCGGTCGGGAGCCGGAGGGAAGCGGCCCGGCGTCGTCCCGTCGCGCTCGCGGCAGCGGTCGTGATCCTGGCCGGGCCGGTCGCGTTCAGCCTGCAGGTGCTCGACGCGTCCCTCGACGGGTCGGGCGGCGACGCGCTCGTCGGCCTGCGCTTCCCGCAGCGGGCCGAGACCTCGGCTCCGTTCGCGGTCTCGTCGCCGGACGCGGTCGGCGGGCACGACTCGATGACCGCCGACGAGACCGGCCTGGTCGCCGCCGCTCGTGCCGCCGGCGGCGGGGTGGACGGGGCGCCCCTGTTCCTCACCGACTCCTGGGCGATCTCGGCGCCGATCATCACGGCGACCGGCGCGAGCGTGCTCACCGACGGCGGCTACTCCGGCCAGGCGCGGGTCTTCACCGAGCAGGACGTCACCCGGATGATCGCGGCAGGACGCACGCCTCTGCTGGTGCTGAAGAACTCCGCTCCGCCGACCGAGTCGGTGCGGAAGGCCGCAGTGGCGGACGGGTGCACCGAGCTGCAGGAGTGGGGGCCGGCGGCGACGGAGTCGGGGGAGCACGCCTCCGCGGTCACCGGGTTCTCCTTGTGGAGGTGCGGACCGGTGCCGCAGAGCTCGGCGGGCGGGGTGGCGGCTGTCGGCCGGTGACGGCGTCTGGTGATTCTCGCGTCGATGCGATCGCGACCCCGGCGGAACGGCGAGGAGCGGCTGCCGCCTGCCGCTCGGACGATCGAGCCGGGCCGAGGAGGTCGGGTCCGCGAGCGGGAGGGCCCCTGGCGCCCCGTCCGCGCGATGGCGGCCCGCCGCCTATCCTTGAGGGCGATGTCGAACTCCCGCGCCGAGGCCGCCTACCTGCGCTCCCTCGGCGCCTTCCGGACGCCGACCCTCGATCTCCTCCACGGCCGCTACGCGCCGTTCGTCGTCGCCGCCCTGTCGCTCGTGTTCACCGTCGACCGGCAGGCCGTGGCGGTCGCCGACGCGCACGCCGAGGTGGGGGAGCTGCTCGAGGAGCTGCGCTCGGCCGGGTACGACGAGGGCGAGCGCGCTCTGCCGAGCGGCACGGCGCGCGAGGTGTGCCGCTACTGGGTCCGCGTCGGCTGGCTCGTGCCGCAGATCGAGGGCGAGGCCGAGGTCTACCGGCTGAGCGCCCACGCCGTGAGCGCCCTCGAGATCACCGGGCGCACCGGAGGTGGCCGCACGCGCGTCTCGAACTCGCGGGTGCGCACCCTGCTGGAGGCGGTCGAGCGACTGGCCGCGGACGTCGAGCCCGACCCGGAGGCCCGGCTCTCGCGGCTCCGCGAGGAGCGGGCGCGCCTGGACGTCGAGATCGCCGCCCTCGAGGAGGGCGCCGGTCTCGAGCCGGCCGACGACGAGCAGCTCCTGGAGGAGGCCGAGAACGTGGTGCACCTCGCCCGCGAGCTGCCGGCCGACTTCGCGCGGGTGGCGGAGTCGATCAAGGCGATGCAGCGCGACGTGGTCGCGGATCTGCGCCGCGACGTCCGCCCGACCGGCGAGGTGCTGCGGGAGTACCTCGAGCGCGGGCAGCACGTGATGCAGGCGACCAGCGAGGGCCGTGCGTTCGCCGGAGCCCTCCGCCTCCTGGGCGACCCCGAGCGGATCGACGCGCTCGCCGACCAGCTCCACACGGTGCTCGTGCAGCCGTTCTCCCGCCTGATGGACCCGGCCCAGCGCGGGGAGCTGGCCGCGATCGGCCGCCGGGTGGAGCTGGGCGTGCAGGAGGTCCTGACCGCGCAGCGTCGCGCGTCCCACGTCATCACGGGCCAGGTCCGCACCCACGACCCCGCTCGCGACCGCCAGGTGGACGAGCTGCTGCGCGACGTGATGGCGGGGCTCCAGGAGTGGACGGGCGGGATCTCGCCGGACGCGCCGGTCACGCCGCTGCGGCACCTGCCCGTCGCCGGGATCGGCCACCTGCGCCAGACCCTGGGAGACGTGCGCCCGGCCGGCGGGCCGGCGCCCCTGGCCGGAGACGACGGCGACGCCGAGTTCGTCGGCGACGACAGCCGGGCCTGGGGCGGTCCCCGCTACGCGGAGCTGGAGGCCTACGTGGCGGAGCTCGGCGACGAGTTCGATCTGGCGGACGCGTTCAGCGCGGCTCCGGAGGACACGCGACGGCCCGTCGACCTGCTCGGGCTGCTCGAGATCGCGCACCGGACGGGCCTCGTCGACCGCGAGGGCTACTCCGTCGTGAGCACGCGCCGACCCGACGGGACCGTGCGCCGCTTCGCCTTCGGATCCGTGACCGCCCGCACCGAGGAGGAGACCGACGATGAGTGACACCCTGGCGACCGACGGGCCCGCCGCCGATCCGTTCATCGCGCCCGTGTCGATGGAGGAGGACCCCGACGAGCTCTTCCCCGGCGACCGCGGCGTCCTCGACACCGAGGTGCGCCGGGTGCTCGTGCACGTGCTGCAGCGCCGCTTCCTCCTCGCCGACCGCCACCGCGAGCAGTGGGCCGTGCTCCAGGAGCACCGGCAGCTGATCGAGTCGCGGCTGAACGACCTGTTCGTGCGGCTCGTCGTCGACCACGAGCGCGGGGTCGCCTACAAGCAGCAGGTGCGCTCCGACGAGGTGGAGATGCCGGTGCTGCTGCGCGACCTCCCCTACACCCGCGCCGAGACGCTGGTGCTGGTGCACCTGCGCACGGTCCATCAGCGGGAGTCGGCGGCCGGCGAGGCGTCGGCGCGCGTGGACGTCGAGGAGGTCGAGCAGACGGTGCTCAGCTACTTCGCCGACGCCGAGCGCGACACCGCCCGCCGGCAGCGCATGGTCCGCAAGGCGCTGGAGCGGCTCGGCCGCGACGGCATCGTCGACGAGGAGTCCGCAGGGCGGTACCGGATCAGCCCGATCGTGGAGATCGTGCTGAGCGCGCCGAAGCTGCGGGAGCTGAGCGACTGGCTGCGCGGGCGGGCGGGCGAGGCCGCTTCCTCGGTGGTCGCAGACGCGGCGCTCGCCGAGGAGCCCGGCTCGGACGACGCGGAGCAGGCGGACGACGACGCGCTCGAGGGCGACGGCCTCGACGAGGACGCGGACCCGCCCACGGACGGCGTCCTGCCCGGAGCCGATGTCGCGGACGACGAGCCGCTGGACGACGAGCCGACCGACGACGACACCCCCGACCCGGAGGACGACCCCCGATGACGATGCTCGACACCCTCTTCGGCCTGATCCCCGCCGCCTCCCGCGGTCAGCAGTGGCTCGCCGAGGACCTGCAGCTGGTCAACTGGGGCGGCTACGACGGCGCGCACCGGGTCCGCTTCTCGCCGGGGGCCACACTGCTCTGCGGCGGCTCCGGCTCCGGCAAGTCCACGCTGATGGACGCCTACATCGCCCTGATGATGCCGCACACCACGCCGTTCAACGGCGCCTCGAACGGCGGAGTGACGGGCCGTCCGCGCGGCGAGGACCAGCGCAACATCCTCTCCTACGCGCGCGGCAAGCTCGACGAGTCGCGCACGGACGAGGGCACGACCATGCGCGTCCTGCGCGGCGACGGAGTCGACACCTGGACCGCCGTCGCGATGACCTGGGTCGACCACGACGGCTCGCGCTTCAGCGCGGTCCGCGCCTGGTACGTCCCGGCCGGCTCCCGGGTGCTCGAGGAGACCGTGCGGATCCGCGCGAGCGCCGAGGGCCCGGTCGACGTCGCCGCGCTCGACCGGGCGGCGGCGCACCGCTTCTCCGACGCGTCGCTGCGCGCGGCGGGCCTGGATCCGCTCGGCACCGATCGCGAGTTCTCGGCGCGTCTGCACGCGGTGCTCGGCATCGGAGCGGCGGGAGCCGGATCGAAGGCGATGAGCCTGCTCGCCCGCATCCAGGCCGGTCAGCAGATCACGACCGTCGACGACCTCTACAAGCGGCTCGTGCTCGAGGAGCCCGAGACCCTGGCCTCCGCCGACGCGGTCGTCGCCCACTTCGACGAGCTCGAGAGCACCCGGCAGCGGATGCTCACCGCGCGCCAGCAGGTCGCGGCACTCGAGCCGTTGCGGGGCCTGCGCCTGCGCATCGCCGCGTCCGCGGAGCGCGTGCGCCTCATCGACGCACTCGGGGAGTTCGATGCCCCGGTGTCGCCGGCGGCTCTGTGGCGCGCTGAGCAGCGCCTCGGCCTGCTGCGCGACGTCGAGGCCGAGCTGCGCGAGCGCACCCGCGCCGTCGACGCCGTGCTCCGCGAGAAGCGAGCCCTCGCCGAGGCGGCGGAGTCGGAGCGGGACGGGCTCGCCGAGGTGCTGCGGGCCTCCGGCGGCGACCGCCTCGAGACGGCCCAGCGCGAGCTCCGCGAGGTGGAGCGGCGGCTGGGCGCGGCGCGCGAGAACCGCGCCCGGCTCGAGGAGGACCTGCACGCTCTCGGCGAGCCGGAGACCACCCGCGAGCGGTTCGAGGCGGTGCTCGCCCGGGCGGCGAGCGCGGCCGACGCCAAGCGCAGCACCCGTGCGGCCTGGTCGGACGCGGTCGCCGAGCGGAAGGCCGCGGCGCGCGAGCTCGCCGAGCTCGAGGCGGAGCAGCGCTCGGCCTCGGACCGTCGGGACAGCATCCCCCGGCCTCTGCACGAGGCGCGGGAGCGGATCGCGGAGGCAGCCGGCCTCACCGCCGACGACCTGCCCTTCGTCGGCGAGCTGGTCGAGGTGCGTGCCGAGTTCGAGCCCTGGCGCGAGGCGTTCACGCTCGCCCTCGGCGGCTTCGCGACGACGCTGATGATCGACTCCGCCCACCTCGACCGCTTCCGCCGCGCCATCGACTCCCTCCGGCTCCCGGTCCGGCTCCGCTACGAGGGCGTGGAGACCGGGCTCGAGGAGGTGCGGGGCCTCGACCCGCAGACGCTCCCCGGGCGCCTCGACTACCGCGCCACCGCCTTCACCGGCTGGCTGCAGGACCGGCTCGAGGACCGCTTCGGCTACGTGTGCGTCGACAGCGCTGCGGAGCTCGGACGCCACCGGCTCGCCCTGACCCTCACCGGTCAGCTCTCGCAGGGGCAGCGCGGTGCGCACGGCGGCCACGGCGCCGCGAACGTCCTCGGCTTCTCCAACTCCCGTCGACTCCGCGAGCTGAACGCCCTGGTCGAGGCGGCCCGGGCCCGCAGCGCGGCGGCGGTCTCGGCGGCGTCGGCGGCGGAGGAATCCCTCGATGCACTCGACGACCGGATGACGCGTCACGCCCGCCTCGCGCTGGTGAGCTGGGAGACGGTCGACGTCGAGTCGCTGCTCGCCGAGCAGGAGCGCTGGGAGGCGGTCGGCGCCGAGGCTGCGGAGGCGAACCCCGAGCTCGCCGGGCTGCAGGAGCAGATCGACGGGCTGCGCGGCCGCCTCGAGCGCCTCCGCCAGGAGATCGCCCGCGCCGGTGTGGAGCGCGAGCGGATCGAGGCGGAGTGGGCCGTCGTGGTCGACGACGTCGACGCGAGCCAGGCGGTTCTCGATGCGGCGGAGCGCGCAGGACGCGAGCTCGACGACGACCAGCGCGCCTTCCTGGACGCCCGGTTCACGCTGACCGAGGCCGCGGCGTCCGGCAGCGCCTCGGACGTCCTGGTCCGCTTCGACGCAGCGCTCGCCACGGCAGCGCAGCGACTGGCGGAGGACCGCCGCTCCGCGGCCGAGGCGCACGAGCAGCAGCGCGAGAGCGCCGGCCGGATCATGGCCGGCTTCCTCGACCGCTGGCCGAACCCCAACCTGCTCGCGGACCCCGAGGCGTCCGCGGGCGACTTCGAGCGGCTGCTCGACGCCCTCGAGACCAGCGGCCTGCACCGGCTCGAGGCCGAGTGGCGCGACAGCCTGCTCACGCTCTCCGGCAACGACCTCACGAGCTTCGACTCCACGCTCGGCCGCTCGCTGCGAGAGATCCGCGAGCGGATCGAGCCGATCAACGTGATCATGCAGGATCTGCCGTTCTACGACGACGGCCACCGCCTGCAGATCACGACGCGCGAGAACCAGTCGGAGGTGCGCCGTCGCTTCCGCCGCGAGCTCCGCGAGGTGCGCGCGCAGATCCAGGCCGTGTCCGCGGAGGAGGAGCGCGAGCAGGTCTACCGGCGGATGTCCCGGCTCATCCAGCGGCTGCGGCGCACCGCGCCCGACTTCGGCGACCTCGTCGACGTCCGCAACCACGTCCGGGTCAGCGCCGAGCGCGTGGACGCCGTCACCCGAGCGCACGTGGCGCTGTACGACCACATCGGCGAGAAGTCCGGCGGGGAGTCGCAGGAGCTGATCGCCTTCATCGTCGGAGCGGCGCTGCGCTACCAGCTCGGCGACGCGGGAGCCGACCGCCCCCGGTACGCCCCGGTCTTCATGGACGAGGCGCTGATCAAGGCCGACGCCCACTTCACCAAGCGGGCGATCGGTGCGTGGCGCGGTCTCGGCTTCCAGCTCGTGATCGGCGCCCCGAACGACAAGTACAGCGCGATCGAGCCGCACGTCGAGGTGGAGTACGACATCCTCAAGGACACGCGCGGACGCTCCTGGGCCAGGCCGAAGGTGGGCCTGGCCCCCTAGGGCTTCGTGCCGATCTTCGCGTGGCTGCGCGAGTAGGCGAAGTAGATCGCGAAGCCCACGGCCAGCCAGATCAGGAAGCGCAGCCAGGTCTCGATCGAGAGGTTGAGCATCAGGTAGGTGCAGATCAGGGCGGAGAGGAGCGGGAGCCACGGGTTCAGCGGGACCCGGAAGCCGCGCTTCAGGTCGGGCCGCTTGCGGCGCAGCACCACGACGCCGACCGAGACCAGCACGAACGCCGAGAGCGTGCCGATGTTGACCATCTCCTCGAGCACGCCGATCGGAGTGAGCCCGGCGAGCAGCGCGACGACGATGGTCACGACCACGGAGGTGAACCACGGCGTGCGCAGGCGCGGGTGGACGGTGGCCAGGCGCCGGGGGAGGAGTCCGTCGCGCGCCATCGCGAAGATGATGCGCGTCGCTCCGATCAGCAGCGTCAGCACGACGGTGGTCAGACCGGCGACGGCGCCGGCCGAGATGACCGTCGCCATCCAGGTCTGCCCGTGGTAGGCGAACGCGTTGGCGAGCGCGGCCGACGGGTCGAGCTCGCGGTAGGGGACCATGCCGGTCACGACGAGGGCGACGGCGCAGTACAGGACCGTGCAGATGATCAGCGACGCGATGATGCCGATGGGCAGGTCGCGCTGGGGGCGGCGGGTCTCCTCCGCGGTCGTCGCGACGACGTCGAACCCGATGTAGGCGAAGAACACCAGGGAGGCGCCGGCGATGATGCCGCCGACCCCGAACGTGGCCGGCTCGATGCCCGAGAGGAACTGGAGCAGCGGCTGGGTCAGACCGGACGCGGACTGCGAGGGCTCGGCGGCGGGGACGAACGGCGTGTAGTTGGCTGTGTTGACGAACTGCAGGCCCGCGATGATGACGAACAGGACGATGAACAGCTTGATCGCGACGAGCACCAGGTTGACGCGCAGCGATTCCTTGATCCCGAAGGTCATCAGCGCGCCGAGCACGAGGACGAGCAGGATCGCCGGCACGTCGACCACGCCGCCGTAGGTGAGCGCCGGCGGGAGAGTCACTCCCAGCTGCTGCAGCAGCGACCCGAGGTACGCGCTCCACCCCTGCGCGACCACGCTCGCTCCGAGGAACAGCTCGAGGATCAGGTCCCAGCCGATGATCCAGGCGAAGAGCTCGCCGAGGGAGGCGTAGGAGAAGGTGTAGGCGGAGCCCGACACCGGGACCGTGGAGGCGAACTCGGCGTAGCACATGGCCGCGAGGGCGCAGGCGAAGGCGGCGACGACGAAGCTCAGGACGATCGCCGGTCCGGCGATGTCGTGGGCGGCGCGGCCGGTGAGGGTGAAGATGCCGGCGCCGATGACGACTCCGACGCCGAAGACCGTGAGATCGAGCGCGGTCAGCGACTTCTTGAGCTTGTACTCGGGCTCATCGGTGTCGGCGATCGACTGCTCGACGGACTTGGTGCGGAGGAGGCTCACGGTGGTTCTCTCTGTGGGCTGCGGTATGGAGGCGCGAGGGCCATTGGGGAGGATAGCGGGGCGGGCCCCTCTGCCGCGCCCGGCGTCGCGCGAGTACGCTTCCCGGCCATGAGCAGGATCTTCTCTGTGGCGTTCGCCGACGTGCACCCCCTCTACGTGGCGAAGGCGGAGCGCAAGGGCCGGACGAGGGAGGAGGTCGACGAGGCGGTCCGCTGGCTCACAGGCTTCTCGGACGAGGAGCTGGCCCGGCACCTCGAGAGCAGGACGACCTTCGAGGAGTTCTTCGCGGCGGCGCGCCTGCCTCCGCAGGCCTCGGCGATCACGGGGGTGATCTGCGGCGTGCGGGTCGAGACGATCGAGGATCCGCTGATGCAGCGCATCCGGTACCTCGACAAGCTGATCGACGAGATCGCGAAGGGACGGCCGATGGCGAAGGTGCTGCGGGCTCCCGCGGCCGGCTGAGCCGCCGGCCCCGAGCGCTCCTCCACAGGCGCCGATCCGCTCCGGTTCTCCCCGGTCCGGGCCGGCGGGATCTCGCGCCGCCGGCGACGCGAGCAGGGTGTCGGACATGACATCCACACAGCGAACCCCTGCTCCTCCGTCCCGCCGCCGCGATCCCGAAGTCCTGCGGGCGAGCGCGATCCAGGACCTCCTGGCGGCCGTCCCCTCCATCATCGGCATCCGACCGGAGGAGTCCGTCGTGGTGGTGCCGTTCCTCGGCACGCGCGCCGGGGGAGGCTTCCGGATCCCGCTCCCGGAGACGCTGCGCGGGATGGAGGCGGAGGCGCTGGCGGGCGGCTGCGCGGCCATGATGGAGACGATGCCGCGGGCCACCGGTGTGCTGGTGGTGGTCTGCACCCGTGCGGGCTACGCCGAGGAGCGGGGGATCCCGCATCTCGACCTCGGCCACGCGGTGCTCCGGCGCCTGGAGCGCACGCGCCTGGACATCATCGCCGTGGCCTGCATCGCCGCCGACGGATGGGGGCGCTACACGGACGCCGAGGAGTGCCGCAGGCCACGTCCGCTCCTCGAGATCGAGCGGAGCGAGACCGGCGTCCTCGCCCGAGCGGTGGCCGACGAGCCACTGGACATGGACGCGCTCTCCGTGCTGCCGCCGGTCGCCGAGGAGGATCGCGCGCTCGTCGCGGAGGTGCTCCGCCGGCCGCCCCTGGTCGGCGACACGGAACGGCTCGTCGAGCGCTGGCTCAGTGGACCGCGGGACGTCCGCCGCGAAGGACTGATCGTGCGGACCCTGCAGTCGCCGCCCCTCCGCGACCGGGTGACCGTGCAGATCGCGCGGAGCCCGCAGGCAGGAGTGGGAGTGCCGCCCGGCGCGGTGGGCGACGCCCGCGCCGGAACGGACGACGACCACGACCTCGAGCTGTCGGCCCTGCTGCTCGGCAGCGGGCGTGCTCCGGAGCGCGGCCGTCTGGCGCGGGCGACCGGGCTCCTCGCCCGCGCCGCCGCGCTGGCGCCGGAGGAGGCGCGCTCCTCCGTGCTCACCGTTCTCGCGTGGTGCTGGTGGGCGAGGGGTGTCTCGAGCCTCGCCGGGCTCCACCTCGACGAGGCGCTGCGGCTCGACCCCGACGACTCGATGGCCCGGCTCTACGCCTCGCTGTTCGCGGCCCGCCCCCTGCCGGACTGGGTGCTCGCGGCCGCTGCCGAGGCGCTCGACGCCGCGAGCGCCTGAGGTCGGGCGCCGGCCGGTGCGCTCGTCCCGGAGACGGATGCTCTTGCGCGGGGGAGGGGACGGCCCTAATGTGCAACCACATGGTTGTACGAACGGACGCCGACATCGACCTGCTCTTCCGGGCGCTGGCCGACAGCACCCGCCGCGACATCGTCGCCCGGGTGCTGGTCGGCGAGCAGTCCGTCTCCGCACTCGCGGCGCGCTACGAGATGTCGTTCGCGGCGGTGCAGAAGCACGTGGCCGTCCTCGAGCGGGCGGCACTCGTCCGCAAGCGGAGGAGCGGGCGGGAGCAGCTGGTGCAGGGTGAGGTCGCCGCAGTGCGGCGGGCGTCGCGCCTGCTCGACGCCTACGAGCAGCTGTGGGCGGGGAGGATCGACCGCATGTCGGACCTCCTCGACGAGGAGTGACACCCGCGAGCCGACCGGCGCGCGGGATCTGCTGGAGGGAGAGGCGCGATGAGCGTGCTGCAGTCCGTGAAGGACATCGAGGAACTGACCCTGACCGTGACCGCCGAGTTCGACGCGGGGATCGAGCGCGTCTGGCTCCTCTGGACGGATCCGCGCCGCCTCGAGCGCTGGTGGGGGCCGCCGACCTGGCCGGCGACCTTCGAGCGGCACGAGCCGGTCGAGGGCGGACGGAGCGCCTACGTCATGACGGGACCGGACGGCGAGCAGGCGCGCGGCTGGTGGCGCGTGACCCGGGTGGAGGAGCCGACGCGGTTCGAGTTCGAGGACGGCTTCGCCGACGAGCGCGGCGACCCGGTCGACGCGCTGGGGATCACCCGGGCCACGGTCACCCTCGACGAGATCGAGCCGGGGCGCACGCGGATGGTCCTCAGCAGCCGTTTCGAGTCGGTCGAGCAGCTCGAGCAGATGGTCCAGATGGGCATGGAGGAGGGACTCCGCCAGGCGATGGGGCAGATCGACGCGATCCTGCTCGAGGACTGAGTCGGCGCCGTCGCCCCGGAGGCCTCGGCGCTCGCCGCGCCGAGCCTCCGTGTGGAGGAGCCGCCCGCGCTACTGCTCGGAGTCGGTGAGGGCGGCGGCGTAGGCGCGGACGGAGCGCTGGTACCGGGGGAGCCCCGGAGCCAGCGCCTCCAGCGCGATCCGCAGGGCCTCGTCGACGCGCCCGGCGCTGTGCAGGGCGAGCGCGAGGAACACCTCCCGCGCGGAGCCCACCGCGGGGTGCGCGGCGGCGCCGGCGAGGAGGTCGATCGCCTCATCGGTGCGGCCGAGGTTCCGGAGTGTCGAGGCGTACTGGATCGTCAACCGCGCCCGCCGCTCGTCATCCAGGCCGGCTGCGAGGGCGCGCTCGTACTCGACCGCCGCCTCCGCCTCGTGTCCCGCGCTGTCGAGGGCGCCGCCCAGCTCGAAAGCGGCGACTCCGTCGTGTCCCGGGTAGCGGGCTGCAAGGACGCGCATCCGCTCGACGACGCCGTCCGGGTCGTCCTGAGCGTCGAGGCGCTCGACCGCCGCGAGCCAGAGGGCGAGCGCGTCGGTCTCGGGGCGGTCGGAGTCGGAGGCGCGTGTCTCGGTCACGCCTCCGACGCTACCGCGCCCGCACAGTGCGGCGGAGCGGGGCTACGAGGCGGTCGAGTCGGCGCCGTCGTCGTCCGACCCGCCGTCGTCGGAGCCGGAGGTGCCCGCTCCGACCGGCGCGGCGCGTCGCCCGGCCTCGATCAGGGCGGTCGACGCAGCCGCTCCGCCGATCAGGGCGAACAGCGCCCAGCCGGCTCCCCACTTGCGCTTGCCGAACAGGGCGTCGAACGAGAGCGCGCCGGGGCCGTCCGCGACGATCGCGGCCGTCGCCGCGACGAGGACGGCGTTGTACTCCCACCCGCCGCCCGCGTTCCACAGGCCGTTGCTCCAGTGCACCTTGCGCACGGCGGTGACCATCGTGGCGACGAGTCCGGCGGCGGCGAGCGGAGTCGCGGCGCCGAGAGCGAGAGCGGCGCCTCCGGCCGTCTCGGTCACCGCTGCGGCGACGGCGTTGCGCCGGGCCGGGTGCATCTCCAGGCTCGACATCATCTGCTCGGTGCCGTCGAGGCCGGGGCCGTCGAACGAGCCCCGCAGCTTCTGCAGACCGTGTCCGACGAAGAGCCCGCCGACGGCGAGACGGAGAACGAGTGAGCCGACCTTCATGGTGACCTCCGGGGTGGGGTGGGGACGTGTAGTGCGAGGGTCCCGGCTGCGCCGCGCCCGGTCAAGGGGTCGCGCCCGGTGAGCGGGCCGCGCGGGAGGCGTGCGCGCTCGTCGAGGGCTCAGAGCAGTGTGTAGGCGGACGCGTCCATCATCACGGTGCCGTCGGTGCACACCTGGAGCTCGGCGGGGGCGCGGACCGCGCCGTCCGGAGCATCGAGGACCTCGGCGACGAGGAACGCGGAGGTCCCGACCGCGCAGCCGTAGGCGCCGGGGGAGTGCCAGGCTACCCGGACGTCCGCCCGGGCGCCGGGGACGAGGATCACGGGAGCATCGGGGTTCGGGCCGGACGCGTCGGCGACCGCGCTGATCCGGTTCCCGTCGGCGTCGGTCGCGTAGACGCCGGGGATGCCCGCGAGAGCGCAGTCCGAGGAGGAGGTGCTGGTGAGCACGAGGTCGAAGGCGCTGTTCCCGGCACCCGACGCGTCGGGGTCGGGGCGGTACTCCATCGTCAGGTCGGAGCCCGTGCAGCGCGCCGCCGCCGGATCCGCGGCGGGAGAACCGGTCGACGAGGGCTCGGGGGTCGCCGTGACCGTCACGGTCACGGTGGGAGCCGGCGTCGGAGCGGGAGTCGGCGAAGCGGTCGCGGTCCTGGTCGGCGTCGGGAGCGGCGTCCGCGCGGACGGGGCTCCGCCGCTGCCCGCGCAGCCGGAGAGGACGAGGACGAGTGCTGCTGCTGCCAGCGCGGAGGCGCCGGTCCGGTGCGAGAACGTGCTCATGTCCGCAGTCTGCCACCGTCCGGACCGGACGGCCCCGCGGATCGGCGAGCATGCTCGGAGATCCCGGACAGGGAGGCGGAGGACCGATGCGGCGGGCGTCCGGAGGTGCCCCTCCTCGCGCCCGCCGCACCGGGGTCGGCGCTAGACGCGGACGACCATCTTCCCGGTGTTGCCGCCGCGCATCATCGAGAGGAACGCGTCCACGGCGTGGTCGATGCCGTCGACGACGGTCTCGTCGTAGGCGATCTCTCCGTCGGCGAACCAGCCGGCCATCAGCCGGTTGAATTCCGGCGCGTGGTCGAGGTAGCCGGACAGCGTGAATCCGCGCAGCGTGAGACCGCGGGTGATGATGTTCGCCATGTTGTCGGGGCCGGGCGTCTTCTCGGTGCTGTTGTAGCCGGCGATCGCTCCGCAGAGCGCCGCGCGGCCGCCGTCGCGGAAGGCGTCGAGGGCCGCTTCGAGGTGGTCGCCGCCGACGTTGTCGAAGTACACGTCGATCCCGTCGGGCGCGGCCTCGGCCAGCTGCTCGCGGACCGGGCCGGAGTGGTAGTCGAAGGCGGCGTCGTAGCCGTACTTCTCGGTGAGCAGGGCGACCTTCTCGGCCGAGCCCGCGGATCCGACGACCCGCTCGGCTCCGAGGAGGCGCGCGATCTGACCGGCGGCCGAGCCGACGGCTCCTGCGGCGCCCGAGACGAAGACGGTGTCGCCCTCCTTCATGCCCGCGATGGCGGTGAGCCCGACGTACGCGGTGAGTCCGGTCATCCCGAGGATGCCGAGGCGGAGCGAGAGCGGCACTCCGGGGATCTCGGGGACGACGCGGAACTGCGACGACTCGGCCTGCACGACGTCGCGCCAGCCGAGCTGGTGCAGGACCGCGCTGCCGACGGGGAACGCGGGGTCGTCGGAGACGGTCACCCGGCCGACGGCACCGCCGGTCATGGTCTCGCCGAGGGCGAAGGGCGGGGTGTAGCTCTTCACGTCGTTCATGCGGCCGCGCATGTAGGGGTCGACCGAGAGGAAGGCGTTCTCGACGCGGATCTCGCCCGCGGCCGGATCGCCGTACTCGACGGTCGCGGTCCGGAAGTCCTCGGCGACGGGCCAGCCGTCGGGGCGGCGGACGAGCTGGATCTGGGTGCTGGTGACGGTGCTCATAGGACCTTTCGTGGTGGTGGAGCGGAGGGGATCAGAGTGAGAGGCCGACGGCGAGAGCGATCACCGCGAGCAGACCCGGGGTCATCTGGGTCAGCGCGGCGCGGCGCTTGGTCGGAGCGGAGAGGAGCAGGACGAGTGCTGCGGCGACCATCGATCCGGCGCCGACGAACACGAGGGCCGCGCCGACGGCGGTGGCGCCGATCGCGACGGCGACGATGCCCGCCACGGTGACGACGGCGAGGAAGAGGTTGTAGAAGCCCTGGTTGTAGGCCATTTCCTTCGTCGCCTCCGCCTCGCCGGCGGTCGTGCCGAACGTCGATCGGGCGCGCGAGGTCGTCCAGAGGACCGACTCGAGCACGAAGATGTAGACGTGCAGCGCCGCGGCGAGAGCGGCGAGCACCAGTCCGAGAACGATCACGGCGGGCCTCCAGGCGATGGTCGTGATGCGGAGGGCTCCGCACCGATTGTGTAACGACCAGTCCACAATATACTGGAGCGAGCGGTCCGCGCCAGTGCGGCGCCGCAGCTGTCACCCCTCAGGAGGAGCACCGTGGGTCGCACGCAGGGCTTCGACACCGAGCAGGTCGTCCGCGCCGCCCGCGCCGTCTTCTGGGAGAGCGGCTTCGAGGAGGCGTCGCTCCCGGACCTGGAGTCCGCGACAGGACTGCGCCGCTCCAGCCTCTACCACGCCTTCGGCAGCAAGCGCGGGCTCTTCGACGCTGCCGTGCAGAGCTACCTCGACGAGGTGGTGCGGCCCCGGCTCGCCCCGCTCGTCGATCCGCGAGGGGCGTCGCCGACGGCGCTCGAGGAGTACTTCACCGGGCTGCGGGCGGCGCTCGCCGACTCCCGCACGCTCTCCGCGAGGAGCGGCTGCCTGCTGCTCAACGCCGCGGGCGCGCCGATCGCGCGCGACGACGCCGTGCGCGAGGTGATCGCCGACTACCGGGCCGAGCTGCTGGGCGCACTGCGCGCCGGAGCGCTGGCCCGCTGGCCCCACGCGCAGGCGTGGGCGTCGGCTCAGGCGGACGTCCTCGTGTCGCTCCTGGTGGCCGCGCTCGTGCTGGCCCGCGTCGATCCGGCGCAGTCGCTCGCCACCGTGGACGCCGCGCTCGCGCTCGTCCGATCCTCCGCGCCCTGACGGCCGTCGCGACGAACGCCGGAGCACCGCTCTCGCGCCGGGCCCGCCCTCGCACCCGGCGCGCCGGGTCGGCCCGCACAGCACGACGCCCCCGTGCGCCTCGCGTCCCGGTGGGACGGATGCGCGCGGGGGCGTCGGACGGGCGGGGTCAGTCGGTGCCGGCGTCGAACGCCGCACCCTCCGAGGCCAGGTCGGTGGCGCGTCCGAGCGCATCGGCCGCTGCGGACCCGCCGCCCTCGGTGATCGCGTCGGCCTCGCCGATCTCGAGCTCGCCGACGAGCTCGGCGGTCGGACCGCCGACGAGGCCGGCGGCCGCGTACTGCTCGAGCCGCGAGCGGGAGTCGGCGATGTCGAGGTTGCGCATCGTGAGCTGCCCGATGCGGTCCTCGGGGCCGAAGGCGGCGTCGCCGACCCGCTCCATCGAGAGCTTGTCGGGGTGGTAGCTCAGCGCGGGGCCGGTCGTGTCGAGGATCGTGTAGTCGTCGCCGCGGCGCAGTCGCAGGGTGACCTCCCCGGAGACGGCCGAGCCGACCCAGCGCTGGATGGACTCGCGCAGCATCAGCGACTGCGGGTCGAGCCAGCGGCCCTCGTACATCAGGCGGCCGAGACGGCGGCCCTCCGAGTGGTACTGGGCGACGGTGTCCTCGTTGTGGATCGCGTTCAGCAGGCGCTCGTAGGCGATGTGCAGCAGCGCCATGCCGGGGGCCTCGTAGATGCCGCGGCTCTTGGCCTCGATGATCCGGTTCTCGATCTGGTCCGAGACGCCGAGCCCGTGGCGTCCGCCGATCGCGTTCGCCTCGAGCACGAGCGCGACGGCGTCCGAGAACTCGACGCCGTTCAGCGCGACGGGACGGCCGGCCTCGAAGCGCACCGAGACGACCTCGGAGGCGATCTCGACCTCGTCGCGCCACGACGCGACCCCCATGATCGGCTCGACGAGCTCGAGGCCGCTGGAGAGCTCCTCGAGGCGCTTGGCCTCGTGGGTGGCGCCCCAGATGTTGGCGTCGGTCGAGTAGGCCTTCTCGGTGGCGTCGCGGTAGGGGAAGCCGCGGGCGACCAGCCACTCCGACATCTCGGTGCGGCCGCCGAGCTCGTTGACGAACTGCACGTCGAGCCAGGGCTTGTAGATGCGCAGGCGGGGGTTGGCGAGCAGGCCGTAGCGGTAGAACCGCTCGATGTCGTTGCCCTTGTAGGTCGAGCCGTCGCCCCAGATGTCGACGCCGTCCTCGCGCATGGCGCGGACGAGGAGGGTGCCGGTCACGGCGCGGCCGAGGGGGGTGGTGTTGAAGTAGGTCTTGCCGCCGGAGCGGATGTGGAAGGCGCCGCACTGCAGGGCGACGAGCCCCTCCTCGACCAGCGCGCTCTTCGCGTCGACGAGGCGCGAGATCTCGGCGCCGTACTGGGCCGCGCGGGACGGGACGCTCTCGATGTCGGGCTCGTCGTACTGGCCGATGTCGGCCGTGTACGTGCAGGGCACCGCGCCCTTCTCGCGCATCCAGGCGACGGCGACGGATGTGTCGAGGCCTCCCGAGAATGCGATTCCGACACGCTCGCCCACGGGCAGACTGCTCAACACTTTCGACATGCCTCCGATTTTAGGAGGAACGGGGACCTCCTCCGTGCCGCGGGAGGTCCGAGCCGCCTCCCGGGGCGCCCGCGCGGGGTGCGCTCCGGCCGTGGGAGCACGTCCTCCGTCGATCCGCGTCGATCGCCGACAACCCCGACCGGGGCGCGCGAGCCGGCCGGAGGCTCCGTGGTCCGGAGGCGGCGCCCGCGCAGCCGGCGCGGATCGCCCGCTCCGGCTGAGTAGTTCCGCGCGGCCCCGATGGACGGCCGTGGCGAGCGCGTGCCAGGCTCCGCTCGACCCCGGCTTCCGCCGCCGCCGCCTCCGAAAGGGCTCTCCGTGCCACGACCTCCTCATCGCCTCGCGGCGATGGCCCTCGCCTGCCTGCTCGCCGCGGGCGGTTCCGCCGCTCTGGCGCCGTCCGCCCTCGCGACGCAGACCGTCGCCGAGACTCCGACCGCCTTCGTCCCGGGGGAGACTCCGCCCGCAGAGGCGCGCGGATCGCAGACCTACACGTACGCCCTCCTCGGCGGCGACTCGCTCGACGCGGGGGAGCGCATCTTCTCGAACGGAGACTCCGCGAGCTTCGAGATGCAGGCGGACGGCAACGCCGTGATCTACGACGCCGGGCGCCGCCCCGTTTGGAGCACCAGGACCCAGGGCTCCGGAGCGACCACGGTGCGGATGCAGGAGGACGGCAACCTCGTCGTCGTGACCGGCTCCGGCACGCCCGTCTGGGCGTCCGGGACCGCGGGAGAGACCGGCGCGCTCGCCCTCATCCAGGACGACGGGCAGCTCGTGCTCGTCCGCCCGAACGGGGACGCGGCCTGGTCCTCGGCCGACGAGCAGGAGCCCGAGCCGGAGCCGATCGCCGACGTCCTCGACAGCGGGCGCGAGCTCTCTCCGGGACAGCAGCTGACCGCCTCCGACGGCCGCTCGCGCGCCGCGATGCAGAGCGACGGCAATCTTGTCGTCTCCGTGGACGGATCGCCGCGCTGGAGCTCCGCCACCTCCGGAGCGGGCAACCGCCTCGCGATGCAGACCGACGGGAACGCGGTGGTCTCGGCCCCCGGGTCCGGCGTGCGCTGGCAGGCGGGAACGCCCGGGAACCCGGGCGCGCGGATGCGGATGCAGAACGACGGCAACCTGGTGATCACCGCCGCCTCCGGACGGCCGCTCTGGGCGAGCTCGACCTCGCGCGCGCCTGAGATCCGCGACGTCCTCTCCTCCGGCTCGCGGCTCAGCCGCGGACAGCAGCTCACCTCGCCGGACGGCCGGTCGCGCGCCTCCCTGCAGGGCGACGGCAATCTCGCGGTCTACTCGCGGGGGGACGTCCGCTGGGGCGCCGGCACCCAGGGCGAGGGCGAGACGCTCTCGATGCAGTCCGACGGCAACGCCGTGGTCACCTCCGCCTCGGGCCGACCCCTGTGGGCCTCGGGTACGGCGGGCAACCCGGGATCCCGCCTGCAGATGCAGAACGACGGCAACCTGGTCGTCTACTCCGCCTCGGGCCGCGCGCTGTGGGCGAGCGACACTCCTCCGGCGCCGCCCGCGCCCGCCGTCCGGGACACCCTCTCCTCCGGGAGCCGGCTCGCGTCCGGACAGATGCTGCGCTCCTCCGACGGAGGGAGCGAGGCGGTCATGCAGGGCGACGGCAACCTCGTCGTCTACTCGCGCGGCTCGGCCCGCTGGGCGGCCGGCACGTCCGGAGGCGGCAACCGGCTCGAGATGCAGTCCGACGGCAACGCCGTGGTCTACGCGGGCTCCGGCGGAGCGCGCTGGCAGTCCGGCACGGCGGGCAGCCCGGGCTCCTGGATGGTCATGCAGAACGACGGCAACCTGGTGATCTACTCGCCGCAGGGCCGCGCACTCTGGGCGAGCACGCAGGCCGCGGCGCCGGCGCCGGGTCCGCGACCGAATGGGCCGATCAGGACGTGCCGGTCATTCTCGAACTGGGCAGAAGCGAACGCCTGGTTCCAGACCTACGCCAACGCCGGCAACCTGGATGGGGACGGGGACGGCGTCCCCTGTCAGGATCTTCCAGGCGCACCCCGCCGGAACTGACCCGTGCCCATCGAGAGGGCGGGAGTTCCGAGTCTCTCCTTTCCTCCTCTGTGGCGGTCGGGGCCGGTCGGTGCACCGGCCGCTCCCGCGCCGCCGGGCGACCCGGCATGCTGGGGCAGGACTCCGCCGACGACGCGGATCGGAAGGACGCCATGACCCCGACGACCCCCTCCAGCCGCGAGAGCCTGCTGGTCACCCCTGACGAGCTCGCCGAGCTCATGGCCTCCACCGAGCCGCCGCTCGTCCTCGACGTGCGCTGGCGCCTCGACCGGCCCGACGGCCGCCCGGAGTACCTCGCGGGCCACCTGCCCGGCGCGGTGCACGTCGACCTCGATCACGAGCTGGCCGCCCACGGCGAGCCGGAGGAGGGGCGCCACCCGCTGCCTCCGATCGAGGTGCTGCAGGAGGCGGCGCGCGGCTGGGGGCTCCGCGGGGGCCGGTCCGTCGTCGTGTACGACGACGCGCGTAGCGTCCCGGCCGCGCGGGCCTGGTGGCTGCTGCGGGCGACGGGAGTGGAGGACGTCCGCCTGC
Source organism: Rathayibacter sp. AY1D2 (assembly GCF_002932695.1). Lineage (NCBI taxonomy): Bacteria > Bacillati > Actinomycetota > Actinomycetes > Micrococcales > Microbacteriaceae > Rathayibacter > Rathayibacter sp. AY1D2. Next base: position 36,459 of record NZ_PSVX01000003.1, read on the forward strand.
TCGACGGGTCGCTCGCCGGCTGGATCCGCTCGGGGCGGGAGCTCGAGACGGGCGACGTCCCGCGCGAGCGGGGCGACGTCGAGCTGGCCTACGGTCGGCTCCCGGTGCTGGACATCGACGAGGCGGCGGCGCTGCCCTCGGCGGGCGTCCTGCTCGACGCCCGCGCCCCTGAGCGGTACCGCGGCGAGGTCGAGCCGATCGACCCGCGGGCGGGCCACATCCCCGGCGCTCGGAACGCTCCCGCGTCCGCGGCGCTCGACTCCGCGGGGCGGTTCCGGCCCGCCTCCGACCTGCGCGCCGGATTCGAGGCGCTCGGCGTGCGGGAGGACGCCCCCGTCGGCGTGTACTGCGGCAGCGGCGTCTCGGCCGCGGTCGACGTCGTCGCGCTCACGCTCGCGGGCTTCGCGCCGGCGCTCTACCCGGGCTCCTGGTCGCAGTGGTCGAGCACGCCGGGCCGGACGGTGGCGACCGGCCCGGAGGCCTGAACCGCCTGCTCCGGAGCGCCCGCGGAGCTCAGCTGAGGCGGGAGTGCTCGCCGAGGTGGTGCCAGGTGCGGTTGTGGTAGACGAGCGGCGCCGTGGTCTCGGAGTCCTCGGGCACGTGGGCCTCGAGGGCGTGCACGGCGACGATCGTGGACGATCCCGCCTCCATGCGGTTGATCACCGTGCCGCGGATCCAGGCGGCGGCGCCCGGGAAGAACGGCTCGCCCGTGGGCAGCCGCGACCAGAGCGACGTGTCGGCGAAGCGGTCGATGCCGCTGGTCGAGCCCAGGCGCGCCAGGTCGAGCTGCTCCGCCCCGAGCAGGTGCACGACCAGCGTCTCGGACGCCTGGATGGCCGGAGAGCTGGACGAGGCGGACGAGAGCGAGAAGACGAACAGCGGCGGCTCGGCGCTCACCGAGAAGACGGAGGTCGCGGTCAGGGCGACCGGGCCGGTGCCCGGGTCGGCAGTGATCAGCGCGACTCCGGCGGCGTGGTTGCGGAACGCGAGCTTGAAGTCCTCCGGGGAGAGTCCGGCGAAGGCGCGGTGCTCCGGCTCGCGGTCCGGGGTGGTGGCGAGGTTCTCGCGGCTCATCGGAGACTCCTGATCGATCGAGGGTGCGGCACGGGGTGGTGGCCCGCCGTCGCGCCGCAGCACGGCTCCTCCAGACTGGCGCACCGGCCGGGGGAGGGCCGCCCCATTGCGGAGTATGACGCCGCCACCTCGGGGAACGCCGATCCGCCGCTCCCTGTTCCCGATCACGCCGGATCGGGTGCGCGTCGTCGGCGCCGGCGTCCGCGCACCCGTCGCTCGCCCTCAGCGCAACCCGTCGCTGCGGCCGCGGTCTGCGCGCAGACTCGAGGGCATGGCCCACCGTCAGCGCACGTCCACCGCGCATCCCGAGAGCAAGACCTGCGCCTCCTGCGGTCGCGAGATCGAGTGGCGCGCGAAGTGGGCGCGCGACTGGGAGGACGTCCGCTACTGCTCGGACGCCTGCCGCCGTCGCGGAGTCGGACCGGAGGAGGCGCGCCTCGAGGAGGAGATCCGCACCGTCCTGCTCGCGCGAGCGGCGGCGTCGACGGCGTGCCCGTCCGAGGTCGCGCGCCGGGTCGGCGGCGAGGAGTGGCGGCCGCTGATGGAGCCCGTGCGCCGGGCCGCGCGCCGCCTGGTCGACCGGGGCGAGATCGACATCGTGCAGGGCGGACAGGTCGTCGACCCCTCGCGGGCGAAGGGCCCGATCCGGCTGCGGCGGCGCCCCGGCGGACCCCTGTCGCCGGGCGGCGCCGCGGGCTAGCCTCAGCAGATGCCCAGCAGCGACGCCGTCGTCCTCACCGTCCCCGGACCGCACGGCGACCGGGAGGTGCGGATCTCGAGCCCCGAGCGCGTGCTGTTCCCGGAGCCGGGCATCACCAAGCGCGAGGTCGCGGAGTACCTGATCGCCGTCGGCGAGCCGTTCGTCGCGGCGAACGGCGGCCGCCCCGTCTCGCTGCAGCGCTTCTCCTCCGGGATCGAGGGCGAGCAGTTCTTCTCGAAGAACCCGCCCAAGGGCGCGCCCGAGTACGTCCGGTCCGTCCCGGTGACGTACCCGAGCGGGCGGGTGCATCCGCAGCTCGTGATCGACGAGCCCGCGGCCGCCGTCTGGGCGGCGCAGATGAACACCGTCGTCTTCCACCCGTGGGCGTCCCGCGCCGATGCGCCCGACCTGCCCGACCAGCTCCGGATCGACCTCGACCCGCAGCCCGGCACCGACGTCGCCGACGCGGTCGTCGCCGCGCACGCGCTGCGGGAGGTCCTGCGGGAGGCCGGCCTCGACCCGTTCGTGAAGACGTCCGGCAACCGCGGCCTGCACGTCTTCGCGCCGATCGTCGCCGAGCTCGAGTTCCTCGACGTCCGCCACGCGGTGATCGCCGCGGCGCGCGAGCTGGAGCGGCGGATGCCCGAGCAGGTCACGACGGCGTGGTGGAAGGAGGAGCGCGGCGAGCGGATCTTCGTCGACTTCAACCAGGCCAACCGCGACCGGACGATCGCCGGTGCCTACAGCCCGCGGTCGCTCGCGCACGCTCCCGTCTCCACTCCGCTGGACTGGGACGAGCTCGACGGCGTCGACCCGCGGGTCTTCACGATCCGCACGGTCCCGGCGCGCCTCGCCGAGCGCGGTGATCCGTGGGCACGGATGCACGACGCCCCCGGCCGCCTCGACGCCCTGCTCGGCTGGTGGGAGCGCGATGTCGCCGCCGGCCTCGGCGAGCTGCCGTTCCCGCCCGACTTCCCCAAGATGCCGGGCGAGCCGCCCCGCGTGCAGCCCAGCCGCGCGAAGAAGGCCTAGCCGAGGACGTCGCCGAGGTCGTACGCGGTCGGCTGCTCCAGCTGCTCCATGGTGCAGGAGGCGGCGTCGCGGTCCGGGCGCCAGCGCTCGAACTGCACGGTGTGCCGGAAGCGGTCGCCCTCGCGCTGGTCGTAGCGGACCTCGAGCACGAGCTCGGGACGCAGGCGCACGAAGGAGGTGTCGCGGCCGCTCGAGAACCGGCTCCGCTCGCCCTCGCCGCGCACCGGCGCTCCCCCCGCGTCGCGCTCGACCGCGGGTGCGAGCTCCTCCAGCAGCTGCACGCGACGCTCGTCGCTGAAGGCCGAGGCCCCGCCGATTTGGCGGACCTCTCCGTCGTCGCCGTGCAGGCCGAGCAGGATCGAGCCCACGCCCGGCTTGGAGGCGTGCTCGCGGTACCCGATCGCGATCACGTCGGCCGTGCGGCGGTGCTTGACCTTGAGCACGGCGCGCTTCCCGGGGGAGTAGGGCGCGGCCAGGGGCTTCGCCACGACGCCGTCCAGTCCTGCGCCCTCGAAGCGCTCCAGCCAGTCGCGCGCCAGGGCCTCGTCGTCGGTGGCGCGGCCGAGGTGCAGCGGATGCGGGACGCCGGCCATCACCGCGGCGAGCGCCTCCCGCCGCGCCGAGTACGGCTCCTCGAGCATGCTGCGCCCGTCCACGGCGAGCAGGTCGAAGGCGACGAGCATCGCCGGGGTGGTCTCCGCCAGCATCCTCACGCGGCTCGCGGCCGGATGGATGCGCTGCGAGAGCAGGTCCCAGTCGAGCCGCTGCACTCCCGGCTCGCCGGTCGCCAGGACGATCTCGCCGTCGAGCACGCAGCCGTCGGGGAGCAGCCGGAGGAAGGCCTCGACGAGCTCGGGGAAGTACCGGGTCAGCGGCTTGGAGCCGCGGCTCCCGATCTCGCACTCCCCGCCGGAGACCGAGACGATCGCGCGGAACCCGTCCCACTTCGGCTCGTAGGAGTATCCGCCCTCGACTGCGGTCTGCTCCGGCACCGCAGGAACGGCCTTGGCGAGCATCGGGGCGAGGGGGAGCGCGAACGGGAGGTCCATGCCCTGATCATCCCGGCCGCGGTCTCCGACCGCACCCCCTTCCGGAAGGCTGTGGACCGGGACGTTCCGGGCCCGCCGCGGAGGTTCGAGGCGTAGCGTTCCCGGCATGAGCATTGACTGGAAGCGCTGGACGCCCGTCGCCGTCGTCCCCGCGGTCGTCGTCGCCGCGGCCGTCGCCCTCCCCCTCTCGGCGAGCGCCGCGGGGGACCTCCCCGAGAAGTCCGCCGCCGACCTCCTCGCCTTCGTCGCCGAGAGCGACGCCACGGCGTTCTCCGGCGAGATCCAGCAGACCTCGGACCTCGGCCTGCCCGACCTCTCGGCGCTCGGCGGCTCCGCCGGCTCGGCGTCCGCCGACCCCGCCGACTCCCTCGTCGAGCTCGCCACCGGCTCGCACCAGGCGCGCGTGTACGTCGACGCCGAGAAGGGCGCGCGCCTCCAGGTGCTCGACCGGCTGGCCGAGCGCGACGTCGTCGCCTCGACGACCGACGGAGTCTGGATCTACGACTCGAGCGCGAACACCGCCACCCACCTCGTGCCTCCCGCGGGCGGAGCGCCCGAGGCCTCGCCGGGCGATCAGGTCGTGACGCCGTCGTCCGCCGCCGAGCAGCTGCTCGCCGCGATCGACCCGACGACCACGGTCGCGGTCGGCTCGGACGTCAGCGTCGCCGGGCGCGATGCGTACGAGCTCGTGCTCACGCCCCGCGACGGCGGCACCCTCGTGGGCTCCGTGACCGTCTCGATCGACGGCGAGACGGGCCTCCCGCTCGGGGTAGCCGTGACCGCCCGCGGGGGCACCGCGCCCGCGTTCAGCGTCGCGTACACGAGCATCGACTTCTCGACACCCGACGCGTCCCTCTTCTCCTTCACGCCCCCGGCCGGCGCCGAGGTGACGGAGCAGGCCGCTCCGGTCGACGACGCGGCGGACGCCTCCGACGCGCCCGCCGCGGACACGGCCGAGCGCTCCGACGTCGTCACCACGGGCTCCGGCTGGACGAGCGTCGTCGAGCTGCCCGCCGGTGACGCCGACGCGCTCTCCTCGCTCGACGCGGTCACCACTCCCGTCGACGGGGGCCGCATCCTCTCCTCCGCCCTGCTGACCGTCCTCGTCACCGACGACGGACGCGTCCTCGCCGGCGCGGTCCCGGCCGAGGCGCTCCGCGACGCGGCCTCCGCTCGGTGACGGCGGGCGAGCTCGCCGTCGAGACGCGGGGCCTCACCAAGCGCTTCGGGCGCCAGGAGGCGGTCTCCGGTCTCGACCTCGCCGTTCCCCGCGGCGCCGTCTTCGGCTTCCTCGGCCCGAACGGCTCGGGCAAGACAACGACGATCCGGATGCTGCTCGCCCTCGCCGCGCCGACCGTGGGCAGCATCACCGTCCTCGGGCAGGCGATGCCCCGGCGCGCGGCCGAGGTCCTGCCCCGGGTGGGGGCGCTGGTCGAGGGGCCGGGCTTCTACCCGTTCCTCTCCGGAGCGGCCAACCTCCGGCGCTTCGACGCCGCGGAGGCGGGCACCTCGTCCCGCACCCGCGACACCCGCGCGAAGGAGGCCCTCGCCCGCGTCGGCCTCTCGGCCGCGGCGCGCAAGAAGGTCGGCTCCTACTCCCTGGGGATGAAGCAGCGGCTCGGCATCGCGGTCGCCCTGCTCTCGCCGCGCGACCTGATCGTGCTGGACGAGCCCACGAACGGCCTCGACCCGCAGGGCACCCGCGAGGTCCGCGCTCTGGTGCGCGGACTGAACCAGGACGGCACGACCGTCCTCGTCTCCAGCCACCTCCTCGCCGAGATCGAGCAGCTCTGCACCCACGCCGCCGTCATGCGCACCGGGCGCCTCGTCGCCCAGGGCGGGCTCGACGAGCTGCGCGGGGACGCCGCCTCGGTCGAGCTGCTGACGCCCGACCGCGAGCGCGCGATCGTGGCTCTGCACACCCGGGGTCTGGAGCCGCGCACCGCGCCGGGCCCGCACCCCGCCGATCCGCCGCTGGTCGTCGCCGCTCTGCCGCCCGGGCTCGCGGCCGAGACGCTGGTGGCCGACCTCGTGCGGGCCGACGTCCGCGTCCGCGGGTTCGCCGTCCGCCGCCCCTCGCTCGAGGAGCGCTTCGTCGAGCTGACCGGGGAGGGCTTCGATGTCGAGCGCTGACGCGACCGTCCGCCGCGCGGGGATCGGGTCCCTGCTCGCCTCCGAGCTCGCCCTGCTCTTCCGCCGGCGCCGCACCTGGGCGCTGCTCGCGGCCCTGGCCGCCATCCCGATCCTGCTCGCCGTCGCGGTGCGGCTCTCGGGCGGCGACGGAGGCGGGCCCTCCTTCGTGGGCGCGATCGCCGGCAACGGCCTCTTCACCGGCTTCGCGGCCATCACGGTCGCCGTCCCGCTGTTCCTCCCGCTCACGGTCGGGGTCGTCGCCGGCGACGCGATCGCGGGCGAGGCCTCGCTCGGGACGCTGCGCTACCTGCTGGTCAGCCCCGTCGGCCGCGTGCGGCTGCTCGCGGTGAAGTTCGCCGCCTCCCTCGCCTTCTGCCTCGCCGCAGCACTCACCGTCATGGTGGTCGGGATCCTGATCGGCCTGGCGCTCTTCCCGGCGGGACCGGTGACGCTCCTCTCCGGCAGCACCGTCCCGCTCGGCGACGCGATCGGCCGGGCCCTGGCGATCGCCGTGTACGCGGCGCTCTCGCTGGTCGGGCTCTCGGCGATCGGCCTCTTCATCTCGACGCTGACCGATGTGCCGGTCGGCGCCATGGCGGCCACCGTCGTCGTCTCCATCGCGGCGCAGATCGTCGGCTCGCTCTCGCAGCTGGACGCCCTCCACCCGTTCCTGCTGACCGACCGGTGGTTCGACTTCGCCGACCTCCTGCGCAACCCGATCGCGTGGAGCTCCTTCGGCGAGAACGCGCTGCTCCAGCTCGCCTACGTCGCCGTGTTCGGGTCCCTCGCGATCGGCCGCTTCACCACCCGCGACATCCTCTCCTGATCCTGGGACGACGGAGGCCGCCCTCCCGCACTGCGGTGGGGGCGGCCTCCGATGTCGACGGGGTCAGTCCTGGGGAGCGATCCCGAAGCTGACGGAGCCGCCCTCGTCCACCTGCGCGTCGAGGACCTTGTCGCCGAGAGCGACGGAGGCGGCGACGTCGAGGAACACGCGCGCTCCGTCCTGCTCCACGACGGCGTCCGTCGTCTCGGGGGCCGCGGCGACCGCGACAGCGAAGTTGCGGGCGTCGAGATCGGTGCCGCTGATGCGCAGGCCTCCCTCGACGGGGGTCTCGGTCTGCCCGGTGATGGTCTTGACGACGGTGCTGGCGTTGTCGGTGAGCGTGAGCATCGGGTCGTTCCTTCCGTCCGTGGTCGATGAGGGGGCCACGTTGCCGGGATCCGGCGGCACCCTCAAGGCGGCGGAGCGGATGTGGAGGGGATGCACACCTGGACGGCCCGGGGAGTCGCGGCGCTCGCCGGAGCCGCGCCGGGCCGGGGCGCCGCATCGCCTGCCACACTGGCCGGATGCACCCCGCCGACTCCTGCCCCTGCGGAAGCCGCCGCCACTACGCCGACTGCTGCCGCCCCGCCCACCTCGGCGAGGAGCCCTCGCCGACGGCGGAGCGCCTGATGCGCAGCCGCTACAGCGCGAACGTCCTCGGCAGCGCTCCCTACCTGCTCGCGAGCTGGCACCCCTCGACCCGGCCGCGCCGCATCGACCTCGATCCCGACGTGCAGTGGCGCCGGCTCCAGATCGTCGACACCTCGTTCGGCGGGGAGGGCGACGAGGAGGGCCTGGTCGAGTTCCGCGCCTCCTACCGCTCGCCCGCCGGCCCCGGCCTCGTGCACGAGCGCAGCCGCTTCCTGCGCGAGGACGGTCGCTGGCTCTACGCCGACGGCGAGATGCTCGGCGACGAGGCCTGATCCGTCCGGGCCGTCCTACTCTGGAGGCATGGCCAAGGACTTCCGCCGGGCGGACGACGCGTCGCGCTACGAGCTCCACCTCGACGGCGCCCTGGTGGGCGTCCTCGACTACCGCGAGGCGCCCGGCAGCGTCTCCCTCGTCCGCTCCTTCACGACCCCGCCCTTCCGAGGCCGCGGGCTCGCAGGGGAGCTGGTCTCCTTCGCCGTCGACGACATCGAGGCCGCCGGCGGGCGGAGCGTCGTGCCGATGTGCTGGTACGTCGGGCAGTGGTTCGAGCAGCACCCCGAGAAGGCGCACCTCCTCGCTCCCTCCTGAGCCGCTCACTCACTCGCGGACCGCGGGCTCCACTCCGGCCAGGTCCGGGCCGAGGCCGATGTCGACCAGGCGCAGACGGCCCGCGTAGGAGTCGCCCGGAGGCAGCAGCAGACCGGCCTTGATCGCGCCGAAGGCGACCGTCACATCGGCGCGCAGCACGGTGGGATCGGGGACCGACCCGTCGTCGGGATGGACGCCGCTCGGCAGGTCGACCGCGACGACCACCGGGCGCTCGGCCCGCCGCTCGAGCGCGTCGAGCACCGCCTCGACGACGACGCGCGGCCGTCCCCGCAGCGCGGGCTCCGTCGCTCCGATGCCGAGGATCCCGTCGACCAGGACATCCGCCCGCGCCACCGCCGCGGCGAGGCCGGGCGCGTCGTCGGCCGGCACCTGCCCGCAGCCCTCGTCGAGCGCCACGGCGAGGCCCCGGCGGTGCACCCGCTCGGCCGTGAGGACGAGGACGACGTCGGTTCCGGAGGAGGAGAGCTCGGCGGCCGCGTAGAGCGCGTCACCGCCGTTGTCACCCGGACCGACCAGGACGAGCACCGAGCCCGGACGGGAGCGGTCGGAGCGCCCGGCGAGCACGAGACGCAGCTCGCGGGCGAGGCCGTCGGCGGCGCGCTGCATCAGCGGCTCCCGCCGGGCCAGGTGCGGAGCCTCGGCGGCCCGCACCTGCGCGGACGTGTATCCCTCGACCATGCGCTCCACTGTGCGCGCGGCGCTGCGGGCGTGCAACCCCGTCAGCTCTCCTGCACCGCCCGGTCCGACTCCTCGACGATCGCCCGCATCGCGGCCTCCGCAGCGTCCGCGTCGCCCGAGGCGACGGCGGCGGCCACCGCCCGGTGCAGCCGCACCGCGGTGGAGTCGGCCTCGCGCGGCATGAGCGCATTGCGGGTGCGGCCGGCGAGGACCTCGGCGACCAGATCGCCCAGCTGCGCGAGCATCCGGTTGCCGGACGCGGCCAGGAGGGAGCGGTGGAAGGCGGTGTCGGCGGCGAGGTAGGCGGACTGGTCGGCTGCGCGGGAGTGGGTGGAGAGGGCGTCGCCCGCCTCCGTGAGCGCCCGCCGCTGCTCCTCGGTCGCGTTCGCCGCGGCGAGCCGGGCGGCGAGCGGCTCCACCCCGAGTCGGAGCTCGCTGAGCTGGTGCAGCTGGCGCCGCCGGTCCGGGCCGTCCAGTCCCCACGCGACGACCCGCGTGTCCAGGGCGTTCCAGCACTCCGGAGGCTGGACCCGCGTCCCCGCGCGGCGGCGGGACGTCACGAGCCCGAGCGTCTCGAGGACGCGCACGGCCTCCCGCATCACCGAGCGGGAGACCCCGCGCCGCTCCGCACGCTCGTCGGCGCTGAAGGTGGTGCCCGGCGCGAGCTCGCCGCGCACGATCTGCGAGCCGAGCTCGTCCAGCACCGAGTGGTGCAGTGAGGGCGTCGGCGCGGGCATGCGGTCATCCTGCCATCGCCGGAGTCGCGCCCCGGCCGATCTTCGGGCATGATCGGGACACACGCAGGTTATGTCGGACAAAAGCCGGCCGCTGGCCGTCGGCTCGACCAAGGACGCTCATGACACCGACCCTCCTCCCCGCCCTCAACGCCGCCGCCGGGGACGCCCCCGCCACCACCGCCGGGCAGGGGCAGCTGATCCTCGCCGCCGTCGTCGGCATCGCCGTGATCGTCGTGCTGATCACCTGGCTGAAGCTGCACCCCTTCGTCTCCCTGCTGATCGGAGCGCTGACGACGGGCCTGATCGCGGGGCTGGCGGCGGCGGACGCGGTCGCCAGCTTCGCGCTGGGGTTCGGCAACACCATGGGCGGCGTCGGCATCCTCATCGGCCTCGGCGCGATGTACGGCAAGCTCCTCGCCGACTCGGGCGGCGCGGACCGCATCGTGGACACCCTCATCGCCCGCTCGAGCACTCGCGCGCTGCCCTGGATGATGGGCTTCGTCGGCGCGCTGATCGGGCTGCCGATGTTCTTCGAGGTCGGGCTCGTGCTGCTGATCCCGGTCGTGATCCTTGTCGCCCGCCGGAGCGGTCTGCCGCTGATGAAGGTGGCGATCCCGACGCTCGCCGGCCTCTCGGTGATGCACGGCCTCGTCCCGCCCCACCCCGGACCGCTGGTCGCGCTCGGCGCGAACCTCGGCGTGACCCTCGCGTTCGGCGTCCTGGTCGCGATCCCCACCGTCGTCGTCGCCGGCCCGCTCTTCGGCCGGGTCGCCGCCCGCTGGGCGCCGGTGGAGACGCCGCCGCTCTTCGGCGAGGGCGCGGGCGAGACGCGCGAGCACCGCCCGGGCTTCGCCGCTGCCGTCGCGAGCATCCTGCTGCCGGTCGTCCTGATGCTGGGCAAGGCGATCGCCGACATCGCGGCCCCGGGCTCCACGGACGCCTGGAAGGGCGCCCTCGACTTCCTCGGCACGCCGACCATCGCGCTGGGGATCGCGCTCCTGGCCGGTCTGGTCCTGCTCGGCCGCGGCGGCCGGATGAACCGCACCGAGCTGCAGGCCTCGCTCTCGAGCTCGCTGCCGCCGATCGCGGGCATCCTGCTCATCGTCGGCGCGGGCGGCGGTTTCAAGCAGGTCCTCGTCGACACCGGGATCGGCGGGGTGGTCGCCCAGCTCGCGGAGGGGAGCGGCGCCTCGGCGCTGCTGCTCGCCTGGCTCGTGGCCGTCGTGATCCGCGTGGCCACCGGCTCCGCGACCGTCGCCACCGTGACCGCCGCAGGCATCCTCCAGCCGCTGACCGAGACCATGGACGGGCCGATGGTCGCCCTCATGGTGCTCGCGATCGGCGCCGGCTCGGTGTTCCTGTCGCACGTCAACGACGCCGGGTTCTGGCTGGTGAAGGAGTACCTCGGGCTCAGCATCGGCCAGACGCTCAAGACCTGGACCGTGATGGAGTGCCTGGTCTCAGTGACCGGGCTCGCCGGGGTCCTCCTGATCGGTCTCTTCGTAGGAGGTATCTGATGACCGCTCTTCCCACCGTCCCCGTCCGCGCCGTCGTCGTCATGGGCGTCTCCGGCAGCGGCAAGTCGACCGTTGCGTCGCTCCTGGCGCGCCGACTCGGCTGGGAGTTCCTCGAGGGGGACGACCTGCACCCGCAGGCGAACGTCGACAAGATGCACGCCGGCATCCCGCTGACCGACGAGGACCGGGCGCCCTGGCTCGCCGAGATCGCCCGCGTGGTGGACCAGCGGATCGCCGCGGGCGGCTCGGTCGTCGTGACCTGCTCGGCCCTGCGCCGCCGCTACCGCGACGTCCTCCGCCGCGACGACCTCGTCTTCGCGCACCTCGCGGGATCGAGGGACCGGATCGCCGGGCGGCTCGCCTCGCGGGTCGGCCACTTCATGCCGACCACGCTGCTCGACTCGCAGTTCGAGGCGCTCGAGCCCCTCGGTGACGACGAGCTCCACGTCACGGTCGACGTGGGCGGCGCTCCGGAGGAGGAGATCGCCGAGATCCTCGGAGGGCTCGGCCTCGCCCCCGCGGGCGCCTAGCCCAGCAGCGACTCCACCGGCACGGCCGGGAGGTCGAAGGCCGCGGCGACGGCGGCGTTCGTCACCCGGCCGTCGTGGGTGCTCAGGCCGCGGGCGAGCGCCGAGTCGGAGGCCAGGGCGGCCCGCCACCCGCGGTCGGCCAGCGCGAGCGCGTAGGGGAGCGTCGCGTTGGTGAGCGCGCGGGTCGAGGTCTCGGGAACGGCGCCGGGCATGTTCGCGACGCAGTAGTAGACGCTCCGGTGCACGGGGAACACCGGGTCGTCGTGCGTGGTCGGACGCGAGCCCTCGAAGCAGCCGCCCTGGTCGATCGCGATGTCGACCAGGACCGAGCCCGGCTTCATCGTGGCGACCATCTCGTCGGTCACCAGCTTGGGCGCCTTGGCGCCCGGGATGAGGACGGATCCGATCACGAGGTCGGCGTCGGCCAGCTGCGCGGCGATCTCGTAGGCCGAGGAGGCGCGGGTCTGGATCGCGCCCTGGAAGCGGTTCTCGAGCTGCGCGAGGCGGGGGAGCGAGAGGTCGACGATCGTGACGTCGGCCCCCATGCCGAGGGCGTTCGCCGCGGCGTGCTCGCCGGCCGTGCCGCCGCCGATCACGACGACCTTCGCCTTCGGAGTGCCGGGGACCCCGCCGAGCAGCGTGCCCCGTCCGCCGACGGCACTCATGAGGTGGTAGGCGCCGACCGTGATCGACAGGCGCCCGGCGACCTCGCTCATCGGCGAGAGCAGCGGCAGCCGCCGGTCGTCCAGCTGGACCGTCTCGTAGGCGATGGAGGTCGTCCCCGCCGCGAGCAGCGCATCGGTGCACGGGCGGGAGGCGGCGAGGTGGAGGTAGGTGAAGAGCACCTGGTCGCGGTGCATCCGCGGGTACTCGGCCTCGATCGGCTCCTTGACCTTGAGGACCAGCTCGGACTCGCCCCAGACCTCGTCGGGCCCGTCGACGACGAGGGCGCCGGCGCGGCGGAAGTCGTCGTCCGACACGCGCGAGCCCAGGCCCGCGCCGGCCTCGACGAGGACCTCGTGGCCGCGGCGCACCAGCTCGTGGACGCCGGCCGGAGTGGCGGCGACCCGGTTCTCGTTGTTCTTGATCTCGGTGGGGATCCCGACGCGCACGGCGGCTCCTTCGCTGCGGCCCGCGGGGCGGGCGGTGGGCGCCGATCCTGCACCGGCTCTGCCCCCATCGTGCGAAGATCGTGCCCGGAGCGGAGGAACTCCGCAGGATCGGTCGGAAGTCACCGCACGGGCCGAAGGTTCGTCGGCGGAGTGAGGGAGCGGGCGCATGCCACCGAAGGATCTGCACGACCTCGACGACCTGGATCCGGTCGATCGGACCCTGGTGCGCCTCCTCCGCGCCGACGCGCGGACGCCCAACAGCCGGCTCGCCGAGCGCGCCGGCATCGCCCCGTCGACCTGCGTCGCACGCGTCCGGGGCCTCGTCGAGCGCGGCGTCATCACCGGCTTCACCGCCGAGCTCGACCCGGCGGCGCTCGGCCTGACCCTGCAGGCGCTGATCAGCGTCAGCATCCGCGTCGGCCAGCGCCAGGCGATCACGCGCTTCGCGGAGGAGATCCGCGCGCTGCCCGAGGTGGTGCAGGTGTTCTTCCTCGGCGGCTCGGAGGACTTCATCATCCACGTCGCGGTCCGCGACTCCAGCGACGTGCGGGACTTCGTGGTCTCGAACCTCTCGGCGAACCCGGCGGTGGCCTCGACGCGCACGAGCCTGGTGTTCGACCACCACCGCAAGGGCCCGGCGGTCCCCGAGTAGCGCGGGCAGGCGCGGGTCCGAGCGGCCGCTCGGCCCGCGTCCGTCCCTCGGGGCTAGTGCGCCCCGGGGTTCACGTCGCCGCCCCCGCGCTGCATGAGGCCGGGGATGCGCTTGGCGAGCCCCGGGATCGCCTCGTCCGAGATCGAGATCCGCGTGTCGCGCAGGCGCTGGCGCAGCAGGGTCTCGACGTCCTCCTCCGGTCGCAGCTCGGCGTCGCCGGCGACCTGCAGCAGCACGCCGCGCAGCTTCTCGTCGAGCTGCGCGTCGTCGCTGCCGTGCTGGATCGGGTGGTCCTGGGATGCGTTCGTCATGCCTCCATGCTGGCACCGGCGACCCCGTGCCGAGAGGACTTGCGCCGCGGCAGGATGGTCGCATGCCGTTCACCCGCGCCGAGCTCGCAGCGTTCCAGGACCGCACCGTCGAGGACCTGCTGGGTGACGACGTCCGGCTCCTCTTCGTCGGCATCAACCCGGGACTGTGGACCGCCGCCACCGGCGCGCACTTCGCCCACCCCGGCAACCGCTTCTACCCGGCGCTCGTCGCGGCCGGGATCCTCGAGCGCGCGCCGCGCGTGTCCGAGGGGATGAGCGCCGCGGACCGCGCGGAGCTCGTCTCCCGCGGCGTCGGCATCACCAATCTCGCCTCCCGGGCGACCGCCCGCGCCGACGAGCTGACCGCGGAGGAGCTGCGCGAGGGCGCTCAGCGGCTGGTCGCCACCGTGGAGCGGGTGCGGCCCCGGGCCGTCGCGGTCGTCGGCATCACCGCCTACCGGATCGCGTTCGGACGCCGCAGGGCGGTGCAGGGCAGGCAGGAGGAGGACGTGGCGGGCGCGCCGCTCTGGGTGCTGCCGAACCCGAGCGGCCTGAACGCGCACGACACCGTCGCCTCGCTCGGGCGCGCTTACCGCGAGCCGGCGCTCGAGGCGGGGATCGTCTCTTCCGACGCGCTCCTGCCCGGGGACGTCGGACCCCGCCCGCAGGAATAGCCGTCGACCCCCGGAGGTTGCAGAAGTCCATGAGTATGCATGAAGTCAAGTTCGGCGTCGACACGTTCGGCGACGTCACCGCCGGCCCCGACGGCGCCCCGCTGCCGCACGGCCAGGTCCTCCGCGATGTGGTCGAGGAGGGAGTCCTGGCCGACCGGGTCGGCATCGACTTCTTCGGGATCGGCGAGCACCACCGCGCCGACTTCGCCGTGAGCGCACCGGACGTCGTGCTCGCCGCCATCGCGGCCCGCACCGAGCGCATCCACCTCGGCTCCGCCGTGACGGTCCTCTCCTCGGACGACCCGGTGCGCGTCTACCAGCGCTTCGCCACCCTCGACGGACTCTCCGGCGGCCGGGCCGAGGTCATCCTCGGCCGCGGCTCCTTCACCGAGTCCTTCCCGCTCTTCGGCTACGACCTCGCGCAGTACGAGGTCCTCTTCGAGGAGAAGCTCGACCTCTTCCACGCCCTGATCCAGGGCGGCCCGGTCACCTGGCAGGGCACGACCCGCCCCGCGCTCACCGAGCAGAGCGTCTACCCGACCCTCGACAACGGCACCCTCCGCACCTGGATCGGCGTCGGCGGCAGCCCCGAGTCGGTCGTCCGCGCCGCCCGGTACGGCTTCCCGCTCGTCCTGGCGATCATCGGCGGCTCGCCGGCCCGCTTCCGCCCCTACGTCGACCTCTTCGGCCGCGCGCTCGACCAGCTCGAGCAGCCCCGCCTCCCGGTCGCCGTGCACTCGCCCGGCTTCGTCGCCGACACCGACGAGGAGGCGCGCGACCTGTACTTCCCGCACCACAAGGCGATGATGGACGCCATCGGCCGCGAGCGCGGCTGGTCCCCGATGACCCGCGAGCGCTTCGAGGAGGAGGCCGGCCCCGACGGCGCCATCCACCTCGGCTCGCCCGAGACGGTCGCCCGGAAGATCGCGCGAACGGTCGAGGCCCTGGACATCGACCGCTTCGACCTCAAGTACAGCGCCGGGACGCTGCCGCACCCGGCGATCATGCGCAACATCGAGCTCTACGGCACGCAGGTCATCCCGCGGGTGCGCGAGCTGCTCGCGCACTGACCCCCGCCGGGCGCCCGTTCCCCCGCTGGGCGCTCGGCGCGTTCCGAGCCGACGCGGTGCGCGCTCCCACCGGGCTCCCGGCCCGCGTCGATACACTCGGAACCCCCCGCCCCGACCCTCCCGGAAGCACATGCCCGACAGCCACGCCGCCCGCACCCCCTACGAGGTGCTGGGCGTCGCCGCCACCGCGTCCGACGACGAGCTCCGCCGGGCGTACCGGCTCCGCCTCCGCGAGACCCATCCGGACACGGGAGGCGACGCCGCATCGTTCCACGCGGTGCAGCTCGCCTGGGAGCGGATCGGCAGCGCCTCCGCCCGCGGCGACTACGACCGAGGCGCTCCCGCCCCCGGGAGGTCCTCCCCGCAGTCGCCGTACACCGGCTCACCGCGCCCGCAGACCGCCTCGGCCGTGCGCGCCCGCTCCTACGGTCACCCGGGAGGCGCGGCGCGCGAGTACTACCTGCGCCTGGTGCGCGAGTGGCTCGGCCGCGGCGTCGAGACCGAGGACCCCTTCGACCCGGCGATCGTCCGCTCCGCTCCTCGCGAGGTCCGCTCCTGGCTCGCGAAGGCTCAGGCCGAGGAGGCGACGGCCGCGCTCGTCGGCGCGCTCGGCATCGCCTACACGATCTGGAACGACGTCGCGGTCGGCGACGGCGGGCTCAAGATCGACCACCTCGTGCTCGGGCCGGCCGGCCTGCTCGCGCTGACCTCCGCCGACTGGGGCGATCCGGTCCGCCTGAGGAAGGGCGAGCTCGAGGGCCCCGGGATCGCCGAGGACGAGAAGCCGATCGCCTCGCTCGCGAAGGCCGCGCGCCGTCTCGGCCGCGAGCTGGGCGTCCGCTTCTCGACGAGCGTCGTGGTCGTGCCGGACGACGCGCTGGAGCAGCCGTTCGAGCAGGTCGAGCGCGGCAGGCACCAGGGCGCCGTCGTCATCCGCCGCTCGCTGCTGCCGCAGCTGCTGCGCTCCGGCACGGACGACCCGCGGCTCGGCGGGTACGGCGAGTCGTTCGAGGTCCGCACCCGCGTGCAGAACCGCATCCGCTTCGTCTGACGCCGCGCTAGCCGCCGCTCGCGACCGGGGCAAGGGGTTAGCGCGCATCCGGCGCCCCGCCCACCATGGGACGTGCCCCCGGGCATCCCACGACGAGCGGAACGAGGACGGACCATGGTGCGATTCGGATACACCCTGATGACCGAGCAGAGCGGACCCAAGCAGCTGGTGGGCTACGCGGTCGACGCCGAGAGGCTCGGCTTCGAGTTCGCGGTCTCGAGCGACCACTACTCGCCGTGGCTGACCGAGCAGGGGCACGCCTCCTACGCCTGGACGCTGCTCGGAGCGGTCGCGCAGGCCACGTCGACCATCGACCTCACGACCTACGTCACCGCGCCGACCATCCGCTACCACCCGGCCGTGGTCGCGCAGAAGGCCGCGACGCTCGCGATCCTCTCCGACGACCGCTTCACGCTCGGCCTCGGCTCGGGCGAGAACCTCAACGAGCACGTCGTCGGCGAGGGCTGGCCCTCGGTCGCCGTGCGCCAGGACATGCTCGAGGAGGCCGTCCACCTCATCCGCGAGCTGCACACCGGCGAGCTGGTGACCTGGGAGGGCGAGTACTTCCGCGTCGACTCCGCCCGCATCTGGGACCTGCCGGACGAGCCGGTCGAGATCGGCCTGGCGGTCTCGGGGGAGAAGTCGATCGCCCGCTTCGCGCCGATCGGCGACCACCTCATCACGACCGAGCCCGACGCGGAGCTGATCTCGCAGTGGACCGCGGTCCGCGGTGCGGACGCCGCCCCCTCGCGCACGATCGGCCAGATCCCGATCTGCTGGGCGCCGGACAAGGAGCAGGGAGTGGCGCTGGCCCACGAGCAGTTCCGCTGGTTCGCCGGCGGCTGGGCGGTCAACTCCGATCTGCCGACCCCCGCCGGCTTCGCCGGAGCGAGCCAGTTCGTGCGCCCGGAGGACGTCGCCGAGCAGATCGCCTGCGGCCCCGACCTCGACGAGCTCGCCCAGAGCTTCGTGCCCTACATCGAGGCGGGCTTCACCGACATCGCCCTCGTCCAGGTCGGCGACGAGCTGCAGCAGCGGTTCCTCGACGAGGCGGCGGAGGGGCTCCTGGAGCGCCTGCGCGCACTCGCCCCCTGAGGCCGCCGGCGGGTCGCGCGGTCAGAATCCGCGGAGGCGCTCGATGTCGCGCCGGTCGCGCTTCGTCGGGCGGCCCGCTCCGCGGTCACGGACGATCACGCCCGGCGCGGACTCCCGGGGTGGCGGCGGGGGCGTCCGGTCCTCCATGCACTCGGCGGCCACCGGCGCACCGACCCGCTTGACCACGAGTCCGCGGACGATCAGCTCCCGGTCGAAGCCGCCGATCCGGGCGCGGACCTCGTCGCCGACCCGCACGGTCTGCGCCGCCTTGGCCCGCTCGCCGTTGACGCGGATGTGGCCCGCCCGGGCCGCGGTCGTCGCGGCGGAGCGCGTCTTGTAGATGCGCACCGCCCAGAGCCACGCGTCCACCCGCACGGCACCGGTCACCGGGATCTGCATCCCCCCAGTCTACGAACGGCGCCCGCTCGCCACCCACCCCGCGGTCCTACACTGGCCGCCGACAAGGAGGTTCCCATGAACCGAGACGACAGCATCTACACCGGAGCGGACGACGCGCTGCGGAGCGGCGACGACCGCATGGTCGCGGCGAACGACAGTTCCGGAGCCGGCGGAACCCGCGGCGACGTCGGCATGAGCACGACGAGCGGCGAGGGCACCGGGGTCCCCACCCGCGGCGCGCCTCCGCAGAGCGGATTCCCGTCCGAGCTGCGCCCCACCGGCTTCCCGCACGCGGGCCTGGAGTTCTCGCTCGTCCCGTCCGGGCACGAGGAGTGGCGGATCGAGCACCCGGGCGGTCGCACCGTCGGCGTCCTCGCCGTCATCTCGCACGCGGGCGAGGAGTCGGAGGCCGTGTTCGTCACACGCCGCGTCGGCTCCGAGGAGGCCGTGGCCGAGGGCACCGACTGGCGCGGCATCGTGTCGGCCGTGATCAACGACGAGGCGGCGGACGAGCGCGATCCGGTCCAGCTCGACCC
Organism: Rathayibacter sp. AY1D2; assembly: GCF_002932695.1. Lineage (NCBI taxonomy): Bacteria > Bacillati > Actinomycetota > Actinomycetes > Micrococcales > Microbacteriaceae > Rathayibacter > Rathayibacter sp. AY1D2. The sequence goes on from NZ_PSVX01000003.1 coordinate 54,895, forward strand.
CACCGTCGAGCACGTCCGCGGCGGACTGATCAGCCGCGGCCCCGCGGACGTCGACGGCCTCTCCTGAGCCCTCTCTCCTCCGGGACGCCGTCCGCGCTCAGCGCGGGGCGTCCCACGGAGGAGGGTCGGACGCTCAGCGGGCGAGCAGCGCGGCGTTGATCCGGGCCGAGAGGTCGGCGTCGACGCGGCGGTCGGTCCCGTCGACGGCGCGGACGGAAGCGGCGTTGCGCGCGCTCGAGACCAGCCACGCCGCGTCCGCCGCCTCCAGATCGCCCGAGCGCAGCGGACGCACCGCGGTCCCGAGGCCGAGGCCCGGCGCGAGCGCGAACAGGTCGGCCTGCGTGGTGCCGGGCAGCAGCCCGAGGCTCGGCGGAGGAGTCACGAGCTCCCCGCCCGTCAGCAGCACGAGGTTCGAGGTCGGCCCCTCGAGCAGGTAGCCGTCGCTCGACACGAACAGGGCGTCGTCGGCACCGCGCCGGGCGGCCTCCCGCGCGGCCGCACGGTTCACCGCGTACGAGAGCGTCTTCGCGCCGGCGAGCAGCCAGGGGGACGTCGACTGCACGTCCGAGCGCAGCCCGCGGTCCAGGAGCACCACGCGCACGCCGTCGCGCCGGGCCGGGCCGAAGTCCGGGCTGGTCTGCACGAAGACGACGCCGGTGGGCCGCCCGCCGCCCTCGACGCCGCGGGTCAGGATCGTCTTCACCATCGCCTCGGCGACGGGCGGGTGCGCGGCCACCGCCGCTCCGATCGCCTCGAGCCAGGCGGGCCGGTCCGGCCGGGGCAGGTCGAGCATCCGGGCCGAGCGCTCGAAGCGGTCCAGGTGCGCGTCGAGCGCCTGCAGCCGTCCGTCGACCAGGTTGATCGTCTCGAACACGCCGTCGCCGCGGGTGAAGCCGAGGTCGGTGACGTCCAGATCGCCGCGCCCGCTCGGATCGATGCGGTGCGCGGGTCCTCCCGGCGAGTGCGCCTCGGTGTCGAGGGAGGGCCGGTCGAGGACGACGAGGGTCTCAGCGGGCATGGGCGGTGCGGTCCTTCCGGGAGCGGCGGCGGGGGGAGAAGCGGAGCAGCGCGATCGTCAGCAGGGCGCCGATCAGGGAGCCGCTGCCGTTCGAGACGAGGTCCTGCACGTCGGAGACGCGGGTCGGCAGCCACAGCAGCTGCGCTGTCTCGACGGCCGCCGACACGGCGAGCCCGATGGCGGCGGCCCACAGGCGGCGACCCGCCGGCAGCTGCGCGGCGATCAGCGCACCGAGCGGCACGAAGAGCAGCACGTTCGCGGTGAACTCCGCTACGTCGAAGTCGAACCAGCCGGTGAGCGGCGTGGAAGCGAGGAAGGCGATGATCCCGCGGATCAGCGCGTTGGGCTCCCCGGCCGGGTAGGGCGCGGGCGTCAGCGTGATCAGGGCGATCAGCGCGAGCCAGGCGAGCGTCGCGAGGCGGAGGGGTCTCGAGCGGCGCATCGTCCGATTCTGCCAGCCCGTCGGGGTCGGGTGCGGCGGGCGCGGTGTGGGAGGCTGGAGGGCATGACCAGCGAGGACCCCGGCGCGGACGCCGTGCTCCCGCGCCACCCCTTCGACGCGTCGCTCGGCGACGGCTGGGTCGAGATCGGCGACGGACGCCGCTTCTGGGGACGCTTCGGCGCCGCCGGCCTCCTCCTGCGCGATCCGTCGGGACGCGTCCTGCTCCAGCACCGCGTCAGCTGGAGCCACTTCGGGGACACCTGGGGGCTGCCCGGCGGCGCCCGTCACCCCGAGGAGACGGCCTTCGAGGCGGCCCTCCGGGAGTCGGAGGAGGAGGCGGGCGTCCCCGCCGACCTGATCCTGCCCGTGCTCTCCAGCGTCGTCGTGATCGGACCGTGGAGCTACTCCACCGTCCTGGCCGAGTCCCGCGAGCACTTCACTCCCCGCATCAGCGACGCCGAGAGCACCGAGCTGCGCTGGGTCGCCCCCGAGGACGTCGCCTCCCTGCCGCTGCACCCGGGCTTCGGGGCGGCCTGGCCGGGCCTGCGCGCGCTCGGCTCCTCGATCCCGGTGCTCGTCGTGGACGCCGCCAACGTGGTCGGCTCACGCCCCGACGGCTGGTGGCGCGACCGCGCCGGCGCCGCGGAGCGCCTCCTCGCCTCCCTGGCCCGCCTCGCGGAGGCCGGCGTCCCCGGCCGTCTCCTGGGGATCGACGCCGACACGGTCTGGCCGCGCATCGCCGTGGTGCTCGAGGGAGTGGCGCGCGCCGCCCGTCCGGAGGCGGGCGCTCTCACGGAGCGGCTGACGGTCCACGCGGCCGACGGCTCGGGCGACGACGCGATCGTCGAGCTGGTCGGCGCGCTCGAGACCGCGGTCGTCGTGACAGCCGACCGGGGACTGGCCGCCCGCGTCGAGGCGCTCGGGGCCGCCGTGGTCGGTCCGAGGTCGCTGCTCGACCTCCTCGATCCCGCCCGGGAATAGGCCGCGGGGGCACCCGGTTGCATCCCCCATGGCTACGACTGCGATGACCCTCGACTCCCACGACCAGACGATCGCCGACGGCATCGTCCTCATCGACTTCTGGGCCGACTGGTGCGGCCCGTGCAAGCAGTTCGCTCCGGTCTTCGAGGCCACGAGCGAGAAGAACGCCGACATCACCTTCGCGAAGGTCGACACGGAGGACCAGCAGCAGCTCGCCGCGAGCTACGGAATCTCCTCCATCCCCACCCTCGTGGTGTACCGCGACGGCATCCCGCTGATGGCTCAGCCCGGCGCCCTGCCCGCCCCCGCGCTCGACAACCTGATCGAGCAGGTCCGCGGCCTCGACATGGTCGAGGTGCGCCGCCAGTACGAGGAGGCGAAGGCCGCTCAGGAGGCCGGCGCCGACCCGCAGGCCTGATCCGCCCGGCGCCTCGACCCGCTCCGCAGGCGGGAGGCGCCCGCAGACGCACGAGAACCCCCGGCAGCCGTGAGGCCGCCGGGGGTTCCGTCGTTCCGAGCCGGGATCAGCCGGTGTTCTGCAGACCCGCCGCGACTCCGTTGACCGCGAGCAGGAGCAGCCGCTGGTTCTGCTCCGTCCCGGATCCGCCCGGGTCGGTGCGGAGCGCCTTCAGTGCGCGCAGCTGCAGGAGCGAGAGCGCGTTGACGTACGGGGTGCGCAGGCGCACGGCACGGCCGAGCACGCGGTGGCCCGTGAGCAGGCTCTCCTCGCCGGTGATCGAGAGCACCCACCGGCGGGTGAGCGCCATCTCGTCGAGCACGAGTCCGGCGAGGTCGTCGCGGGAGTCGAGGGCGAGGTAGCGGCGGGCGATGCCCTCGTCGGTCTTCGCGAGCGACATCTCGACGTTGTCGACCATCGTCGTGAACAGCGGCCAGGAGGCGTAGGCCTCGCGGAGCAGGTCGAGGTCGCCGACGGCCTCGAGCGCGCTGCCCAGCCCGAACCAGCCGGTCAGGTTGACGCGGGCCTGGGTCCAGGCGAAGACCCACGGGATCGCTCGCAGGTCCTCGAGCGACTCGACGGAGAGGCCGCGGCGTGCCGGACGCGAGCCGAGGGCGAGCAGGCCCACCTCCTCCTGCGGGGTGACCCGGGCGAACCACGGCGCGAAGCCGTCGGCCTTCACGAGCTCGAAGAAGCGGCGGCGCGACTCGCGGTCCATCGTCGCCGCCACCTCGGCGAAGCGCTCCGCGGCGCCCGCGTTGCGCTCGCCGACCGCGGGGGAGGAGGCGAGCAGCGTCGCTCCCGCCACCTGCTCGATGTGCCGGGTGGCGATGTCCGGGTTGCCGTAGCGGGCGAAGATGACCTCGCCCTGCTCCGTCAGCTTGAAGCGGCCGTCCACCGATCCGGGCGGCTGCGCGAGGACGGCCCGGTTGGCCGGCCCGCCGCCGCGGCCGAGCGCTCCGCCGCGCCCGTGGAACAGCGTGAGCACGATGCCCTCGTCGGCCGCCCACTGCGCGATGCGCGCCTGCGCGTCGTAGAGCGCGAGCGTCGCCGAGACCGGTCCGACGTCCTTCGACGAGTCGGAGTAGCCGAGCATCACCTCGAGCCGGTTGCCGGTGGCCGCGAGGCGCGCATGCACCTGGGGGAGGCGGATCATCTCGGCGAGGATGTCGGTCGAGGCGTCGAGGTCGGCGAAGGTCTCGAAGAGCGGGACCGCGTCGATGATCGGCGGCTTGCCGTCGGTCGCCGCCTCGGCCAGTTCGAAGACCGTCCGCAGGTCGTCGGCCGACTGCGTGAAGGAGACGATGTACCGCCTCGCCGCGTCGGTGCCGAAGCGCTCCTGGACCTTCGCGATCGCCCGGAACACCGACAGGACCTCGAGGCCGCGCTCGTCGAGCTCCTCGCCGGCGCGGATCGCGGCGATCGTCTCGCGGTGCACCTTCGAGTGCTGGCGCACCTCGATCTCGGCGAGGTGGAAGCCGAAGGTCTCGAGCTGCCAGACGAAGTCCTGGAGGTCGCCGTAGGCGGCGCGGACGTCCTCGGCCTCGACCAGGGACTCCTGGAGGGTGCGCAGCTCGGCCAGCAGCTCGGCGGCGGCGGAGTAGGCCAGCGGCCCCTCGGACCGGGTCGCGGCCAGGCGCTCGGCCGCGAAGAGCAGGACGCGGCGGTGCGCCTCGTTGGGCGAGCGCTCGGCGATGTCGGCGGCGAGCTCGGGAGCCCGCTCGACGCAGGAGGCCCAGAGCGCCTCGACGGCGGCCGACGGGGGAGTGGTCGACGCGTCGAGGGTCAGCGCGCGGCCCACGCGGCGGGCGACCCGCTCGAGGCCCATGAGGACGTGCTCGGAGGCGATGTCCACCGCAGCGAGGGTCGTCTCGGCGGTGACGAAGGGATTGCCGTCGCGGTCGCCGCCGATCCAGGTGCCCAGGCGGACGAAGGCCGGTGCGACCGGAGCCCGGGTGCCCGAGCCCTCGCCGAGCAGAGCGTCGTCGAGGCGGCGGTAGACGCGGGGGAGCACCGAGAACAGCGACTCGTCGAAGACGCTCATCGCGGTGCGCACCTCGTCGAGGGGAGTGGGCTTGGACTCGCGCAGCGGAGCGGTGCGCCACAGCGTGTCGACCTCGGCCAGCAGCTTGCGGCGGATCTCCACCAGCACGACGCCGCCCATGCGCGGGTCGTCGCGCTGCTCGAGCAGGTCGCTGATGCGGCGGATGGTCGAGGCCACTGCGCGGCGGCGCGCCTCGGTCGGGTGCGCCGTGAGGACCGGGCGGAACTCCAGTCGGGACAGGCGCGCGAACGCCTCGTCCTCCCCGAGCTCCCCGGTCAGCCGGCGCATCGAGGCGAGGATCGAGTCCTCGGGCGACTGCGCGCCGGCGTCGGCCTCGCGCCGGCGCAGCACGCGGACGCGGTGGAACTCCTCCGCCACGTTGACGAGGTGGAAGTAGCAGGTGAACGCCCGGGCGACCTCCTCGGCGCGCTCGAGCGTGAGCGAGGCGACGAACTCCTCCGCCTCCGCGGTCCCGGCGGCGTCGCCGCTGTCGTAGGCGCTGATCGTGAGCGCGCGCAGGCGCTCCACGTCCTCGTAGAGGGAGGGCTCGCCCGACTCGCGGAGCACCTGGCCGAGCAGCTCGCCCAGCAGGTGGACGTCGGCGCGGATCCTCTCGTCGAGCGGAGGCGCGGTCGTCCCGTCGGCGGAGGAGGGGGCGGTGGCGGAGGCGGGTGCTGCGGTCGCGGCGGACGCGTCGGAGAACGGATGCACGGGAGAGACCTTAGCGGCGGTGCGTATCGAGCACATGACGCCTGCGTCACGATCCGAACTGGAATGATCGAGGGGTGACCGTGACAACCGCACCCCCCGCTCCAGCCGTCCAGACCGAGCAGGCGGCACCCCATGTCGTCGTGCTGTTCGGCGCCGTCGGCGACCTGGCCCGGCGCAAGCTCATCCCGGGGATGGCCCACCTCGCGCTCTCCTCCCTCGCACCGGACCTGCAGATCGTCGGCACCTCGCTCGAGGAGCACGACGACGCCTCGTTCCGTGCCTTCGCGAAGCTGGCCTACGACGAGTTCGGGAGCCGCTCCCTGACGCCGGCGCAGTGGGACGAGTTCGCGTCCAAGCTCCGCTACGTCCCGCAGTCCGCGGGCCCGGCCGCGCTGGCCGCCGCCGTGACCGACGCCGAGGCGGTCCTCGGCCCGGACGTGAGCCGGCTGCACTACCTCAGCGTCCCGCCCAGGGCCGCGCTCTCCGTCGTGCGGATGCTCGCCGAGGCCGGGCTGGTCGAGCGCTCGCGGATCATCATGGAGAAGCCGTTCGGCGTCGACCTCGAGAGCGCGGTCGTCCTCAACGCGGAGCTCCACGAGACCTTCAGCGAGGAGCAGATCTTCCGGATCGACCACTTCCTCGGCAAGGAGCCGGCGCAGAACATCCTGGCCTTCCGCTTCGCCAACGGCCTCTTCGAGCCGATCTGGAACCGCAACTTCATCGATCACGTCCAGATCGACATCCCCGAGCGCCTGACTCTCGACCGCCGCGCCGAGTTCTACGAGTCCACCGGCGCCTACAAGGACATGGTCGTCACCCACCTCTTCCAGGTGCTGGCGTTCATGGCGATGGAGCCGCCGACCGCGCTGGAGCCCCAGGCCATCAGCGAGGAGAAGAACAAGGTCTTCCGCTCGATGCGTCCGCTGAACCCCGAGAACGTGGTGCGCGGCCAGTACATCGGCTACCGCGACGAGCCGGGCGTCGCCGCCGACTCCGAGACCGACACCTTCGTCGCGCTGAAGTGCGAGATCGACAACTGGCGCTGGGCGGGAGTGCCGTTCTACCTCCGCACCGGCAAGCGGATGGCCGAGGGCCAGCGCATCATCTCGATCGCGTTCCGCGAGCCCCCGAAGAGCATGTTCCCGCAGGGCTCCGGAGTCGGTGCCCACGGCCCGGACCACCTCACCTTCGACCTGGCGGACGCCTCGAAGGTCTCGCTCTCGTTCTACGGGAAGCGCCCCGGTCCCGGCATGCGGCTCGACAAGCTGAGCATGCAGTTCGCGCTCCAGGAGACCGACCGCGCGGGCGACGCGCTCGAGGCCTACGAGCGCCTGATCCTCGACGCGATGCGCGGAGACCACACGCTGTTCACCACCGCGGAGGGCATCGAGCGGCTCTGGGAGGTCTCCGCGCCGCTCCTGCAGGATCCGCCGCCCGTCCGTCTCTACGCGCCCGGCTCCTGGGGGCCGAACGCCATCCACCAGCTGATCGCGCCGCACGCCTGGCGCCTGCCGTTCGAGCGGGTCTGGCGCGACAAGCGCTGACCACGCCGCCGTGCGCCCTCCTAGGCTGGGCGCATGGCGCGCACCGGTGAGGACCGGATCTGGACGGTCCCGAACGTCCTCAGCATGGTGCGCCTCGCCCTGGTGCCGGTGTTCCTCGTGCTCGTGGTCCTCGGCGAGGACGCGCTCGCGCTCCTGACCCTCGTGGTCTCGAGCCTCACCGACTACCTCGACGGCTGGATCGCGCGCCGCTTCGACCAGATGACGCGCCTCGGACGCGTCCTCGATCCGGCCGCCGACCGGCTCTACATCTTCGCCACCGTCCTGGGCCTCGCGGCCCGCGGACTGGTGCCCTGGTGGCTGGTCGCCGTGCTGCTCGCCCGCGACCTGATGCTCGTGGTCCTGGCGGTCGTCCTGGCGAACAACGGCTACGGACCGCTTCCCGTGCACCACCTGGGGAAATTCGCGACCTTCTGCCTCTTCTACGCGCTCCCGCTGATCATGCTGGGGCAGGCGTTCCCGGCTCTCGCGCCCGCCTCGCTCCCCATCGCCTGGGCCTTCGCGCTGTGGGGCGCGTTCCTCTACTGGTGGGCCGGGATCGTCTACGCCGTCCAGACGCGGGACCTCGTCCTGGGGGTCCGCACAGGTGCTCAGGGGTCCGACGAGGGTCACGATTCGGATACGCTGACCTGATAGGAGGTACGTCTTGGTCGAGCCCGTCGGTGGAGCATCATCCGCCCAGCACAATTCCGTTCCCGGTGAGCCGTCGACGGAGACGACTCTGACGTTCACCGACGACATCGGCGCCCAGCTCGCCGCTCTCGACAACCGCGCGTCCCGCGAGGAGGCCGAGGCCGTCGGCGCTCTGCCCTCGGGATCCGCGCTGCTGGTCGTGCGCCGCGGACCGAACACCGGCGCCCGCTTCCTCCTCGACACCGACTCCACGACGGTCGGCCGTCACCCCGACGCGGGCATCTTCCTCGACGACGTCACGGTCTCGCGCCGACACGCCGAGTTCGTCCGCCGCGGCACGGCGTTCGAGGTCCACGACCTCGGCTCCCTGAACGGCACCTACTTCGACGGGGTCCGGATCGAGTCCGCGATCCTCACCGACGGCTCCGAGGTGCAGGTCGGCAAGTTCCGACTCACCTTCTACGCGTCCCGCGCCGACCTCGTCGCCGCTCCGGACGAGTGAGCCGTGGGCCGCTCCTCCGCGCGCGCCCTCCCCACCGGCTCCGCCGCTCTGCTGAGCATCGGGCAGGTGCTGGCCAGGCTGACCAGTGAGTTCCCGGACGTCACCCCGTCCAAGCTGCGCTTCCTCGAGGAGCAGGGGCTCGTCTCGCCGGCCCGCACCGACTCCGGCTACCGCAAGTTCTCGGGCTCCGACGTCGAGCGGCTCCGGATGATCCTCGCTCTGCAGCGCGACCACTACCTCCCCCTCAAGGTCATCCGCGGATACCTCGACGACATCGACGCCGGACGCGAGCCCGCCCTGCCGGCCGGTGTCGGGGGTCCGAGCGCCTCGCTCCTCGGCCCCGCCACGCGGTTGACCCGCGAGGGCCTCGCGGCCGAGTCCGGTGCCACGCCCGCTCTCGTCCAGGAGGCCATCGCCGCCGGGCTCGTGCGGGGCGGGGACGTGTTCGGGGACGAGGCTGTGACGACGCTCAAGGCGCTCGTCGACCTCGGCCGATCCGGTATCGAGCCCCGCCATCTCCGACCGCTCCGCGTCGCCGTCGAGCGCGAGATGTCGCTCATCGAGAGCGTCGTCGCCTCCAGCGCCCGCCGCGGAGAGGCGTCCGGCTCCGCCGGCGCTGCCGAGAACGCGGTGGGGCTCGCGACCCAGCTGGGCACGATCCGCGGGGCGATGGTGCGCAGCGCCCTCTCGCGGATCGCCCGCTCGTGAGGGCCGCGCCGCCGGCCGTCGGGCGGCCCGTGCGACACGCCGCGGCGCCGAGGCCGATGTCGTTTACTCGGCCTGCGCCGGTCGGTACGGTAGGGAGCGCGTTCGGAGGATCCGGCGTCCGGATCCGAGAGGCACAGGGATGAGAGAAGTCAGCCGCGACGTCAGCGGCCAGCGCGACCTCGTCCTGTTCACCGACGGACTGCCCGAGCTCGACGCCGACGCGGGCTACCGCGGGGCCGTCGCGGCACGCGCCGCGGGGATCACCTACCGGCAGCTCGACTACTGGGCGCGGACCGAGCTCGTCGAGCCCACCGTGCGCGGCGCGTCCGGCTCCGGAACGCAGCGCCTCTACGGCTTCCGCGACATCCTCGTGCTGAAGCTGGTCAAGCGCCTGCTCGACACCGGGATCTCGCTCCAGCAGATCCGCACGGCGGTCAACCAGCTCCGCGAGTCCGGGGTCGACGACCTCGCGCAGACGACCCTGATGAGCGACGGCGCGAGCGTCTACCTCTGCACCTCGAACGACGAGGTCATCGACCTGCTCAGCCGCGGCCAGGGCGTCTTCGGCATCGCCGTCGGCAAGGTCCTCCGCGAGGTCGAGTCGAGCCTCGTCGAGCTCGACCACCAGTCGGTCGACCCTGGCGACGAGCTCGCCCAGCGCCGCGCCTCCCGCCGCGTCGGCTGACCGCCCACCCCTCGCAGGTCGACCGCGGCCCCGGGGACTCCCGGGTCCCCTTCGCACGCTCAGCCGATCAGGAGCGGACCCGCCTGCAGCCGCGCTGTGCGAGCAACGGGCGCCATCCGAGTCTGACCGTGCTGATCGAGTGGCGGGCTCCTCCCACGCATCGAGAGTCCGCGCTGAACTCCGACGCCGAGCGTCCGCCGGCGCCGTCCCTGGCACTCATCGAGCATCGAGCATCACCCGCGTCCCGAGACCTCGAGCCGGAGAAGTCCGGCGGACCCGCCGGCCCTAGGTCGCGGCGGGGACCTGCTCGCCGATGCGTCCGGTGCGGATGACGCGGTCGAGCAGCAGGTCGAAGTTGTGCGCCATCTCCTGGGCGCTCTCCCCGGGCCAGACGTGGACGGGCTTCGCCGCGCCCTGCGCCTGCTGGAGGGAGGTGCGCTCCGGGAGCTGCGGGCTGAGGACGAGCGGCCCGAACATGTCGCGCAGCTCCTTGATCCGGAACTGGTGCTCCAACGACTGGACGCGGGCGCGGTTGACGATGATGCCCAGCGGCTGGAGGCGCGGGCTGAGTCCGCGGCGGATCTCCTCGATCGCCCGGAGCGCCCGGTCGGCGGCGGCCACCGAGAACAGGCCCGGCTCCGTGACGACGGCGACGCGGTCGCTCGCGGCCCAGGCCGTGCGGGTCAGGGCGTTGAGCGAGGGGGCGCAGTCGATCAGCACGAGGTCGTAGTCGGCCTCGACGCTCGCGAGGGCCTCCTCGAGCTTCCAGATGTCGCGGATGCTGGGGTGCGGCCCGTCGAAGTTGATCGCGGAGGGGCTGCCGATCAGCACGTCGATCGTGCCGTGGTGCTCCTTGGTCCAGCCGGAGGGGGCGATCGCCGAGCGGACGATCTTCTCCTTCGGCGACGTCAGGACGTCGGCGATGTTGAGGTGGCCGGCGACGTTGATGTCCATTCCGGTCGACACGTCGGACTGGGGATCGAGGTCGACGACCAGCGTTCGCAGGCCCTTCGAGAACGCCGCGGATGCAAGGCCGAGCGTCACCGTGGTCTTGCCGACGCCGCCCTTGAGGGAGCTCACGCTGAGTACATGCATGGCTGACTACTTTACGTTCCTCCGGGCGGCAGAACCTAACCGTTCGCTGCACGCGCCGTCCGCGCCGCCTCCGGAAGCGGGCCGCACTAGCAGTCGGAGCGCGCTCCGACCAAGCCGCCCGGCGCGATCCGGGCCCGCCGGTACACTCGTCCTGAGCGGAAGGAGGCTCGTTCGCATGGATGAGCGCAACGACGAACAGCCCGACACCGGCACCGGTCCCACGCCGCGGACCGCCATGGACGCTGCTCGGGAATCGGGTCAGTACTCCCCGCGAGCGAGCGACACCGCTCCGACCCTCCTGCCCGACGGCGTGCGGATCACCCCGCCCGGCCCGCGGCGCCGCTCCACCGCCCCCGCTCCGGTCGAGGACGAGGACGCGATCGACGTCGGCCGCCTCGGCCTGCCGCCCTCGCGCTCGCACGCTCTCGTGCCCCCGGAGCCGAGTCCTGCTCCGACCCCCGCACCGGCTCCCGCTCACCCGTCCGGCGCGAACGAACCGGTCTCGGCGGGGATCCCCGCCCGAGCGGAGTCCGCCGAGAAGCCCGCGGCGTCCGAGTCCGCGGGGGAGCCCGCCGCCGTCCCCACGCGCCGCGACCGCCTCCGCGCCGAGTCCTCGAGCGCCGCTCCCGCCCCGTCCGCGCCGAGCGCCGCCGTCCCCGAGTCGGCGTCGATGCTCACCCCGGACAGGCTCCTGGAGGTCAACCGCAAGACCCGCCCCGCTCCAACGGGCGGCTGGCACCGCTTCCTCTACGGCCTGACCTTCCACACGGTCAACCTCGGCGACTCCGCGAAGGTGAAGGCGTGGAAGGCGATGGACGAGCGGATCGGCCGGCAGTTCGAGGGCGGCACCCGCTTCGTCCCGGTCATGACCCGCAAGGGCGGCGTCGGCAAGACGACGGTCACGACGCTCCTGGGCATGGCCCTCGCCGATGCGCGCGAGGACCGCATCATCGCGGTCGACGCGAACCCCGACCGTGGCACCCTGGCCGAGCGCGTCCCCAAGCAGACGCGGGCGACCGTCCGCGATGTCGTGAACCGCGCGGCCGGCGTGACCGGATTCACCGAGTTCTCGACGATGGTCTCCCGCGACGAGACCCGCCTCGACGTCCTCGCCTCCGACACCGACCCGCAGCTCTCCGAGGCCTTCGACGAGGACGACTACAACGTGGTCGCCGATCTGGTCGAGCGCTTCTACTCGATCATGCTCACCGACTGCGGCACGGGCATCGTGCACTCGGTGATGCGGCCCACGCTGCAGCGCGCCGACACAGTGGTGATCGTCTCGGGCGGCAGCGTCGACGAGGCCCGCCTGGCCTCCGAGACCCTCACCTGGCTGGACGCGAACGGCTACGGCGCCCTGGTGCGTAACGCGGTCGTCGCGCTCAACACGGCGACGCAGGGCACGAGCCTGGTGAAGCTGGAGGAGATCGAGTCGCACTTCCGCTCCCGCGTCCGCGACATCGTCCGCATCCCCTACGACCCGGTGCTCGCCGCCGGCTCCGTGGTGAAGTGGGAGCAGCTGCGCGAGGGCACGAAGGACGCCGCACGCCTGCTCGCCGCGCTCGTGGTCGAGGGCATGCCGGTCCGACGTGTCTGAGCCCCGGGCTTCCGGGGCGGCGTCCGCCGCGCACCAGGACCGCACCGACGGACCCGACGCGTCCACCGACGCCTTCGACCTGATCGTCGTCGGGGCCGGCTCCGGCAACTCGATCGTCGGTCCGGAGTTCGACGGCCTGCGGGTCGCGATCCTCGACGACGGGGAGTGGTTCGGCGGCACCTGCCTCAACGCCGGCTGCATCCCGACCAAGATGTTCGTCCACGTCGCCGACGTGATCACCGACGTCGACCAGGGCGGCCCGATCGGCGTCCACTCCCGCCTCCGCCGCCCCGAGTGGGCCGAGGTGCGCGACCGTGTGTTCGGCCGGATCGACGCGATCAGCGAGGGCGGTTTCGAGTACCGCGATCAGCGCTCCCCGAACGTGACCGTCCTCCGCGAGAGCTTCGGCTTCGAGTCGCTCGGAGACGGCGACCGCCCGCACGTCCTCGTCAGCGCCAGCGGTGCCCGCATCAGTGCTCCGCAGGTGGTCGTGGCCGCCGGCTCGCGGCCCAGGCCGCTCCTCGCCGCGTACGAGCCGGACCCCCGCATCCAGGACTCGTCCTCGGTCATGCGGCTCGACGAGCTCCCCGAGCGGATGCTGATCCTCGGCGGCGGCGCCGTGGCCGTCGAGTTCGCCCACGTCTTCTCCTCCTTCGGCACGGCCGTGACCGTCGCCGTCCGCGGCGACCGCCTCCTTCGCGCCCTCGACGAGGACGTCTCGCGCCGGTTCACCGGGATCGCCGCCGAGCGGTACACGGTGCTCACCGGAGTGAGCGCCGAGAGCGTCGACGCCCGCCCTGACGGGCTCCGCGTCGCCCTCAGCGACGGCACGACGGTCGAGACCGACCTGCTGCTCGTCGCGCTCGGCCGCGACCCCAACAGCGACACGGTCGCCGCCGCCTCCGTCGGGATCGATCTGCACGAGGACGGCCGGATCAGCGTCGACACCGAGCAGCGCGTCCTCTCCGGCGGACGCCCCGTGCCCGGCCTCTTCGCCCTCGGCGACGTGTCGTCGCGCTGGCAGCTCAAGCACGTCGCCAACCACGAGGCGCGCCTCGTGGCGCACAACCTCCTGCACCCGGGCGAGCTGCTCTCCAACACCCTCTCGCCGGTGCCCGGCGCGATCTTCGCCCACCCGCAGATCGCCCACTTCGGGCTCACCGCGGCCGAAGCGCGGGACCAGGGCCTGGACGTCGTCACCGTCACCCAGGAGTACGGCTCCACCGCCTTCGGCTGGGCGCTCGAGGACGACTCCAGCGCCTGCCTCCTGGTCGTCGGCATCGACGGCGCCCTCCTCGGCGCGCACATCATCGGGCCGCAGGCCAGTATCCTCATTCAGCCGCTCGTCCAGGCCGCCAGCGCCGGCACCGGCATCCGCGGACTCGCCCGCAGCCAGTACTGGCCGCACCCCGCAGCGAGCGAAGTCGTCGAGAACGCCCTCCTGAGCGCGGAGGAGGCCCTGAGGGAGCGCACCACATGACCGAACGCCAGATCCGCATCTTCGGGGACCCGGTGCTGAAGACCCCGTCCACGACCATCGAGACGGTCGACGCCGGCGTCCGCGGCCTCGTCGAGGACCTCGTCGACAGCGTCCGACCGCCCGGACGCGCCGGCGTCGCAGCCCCCCAGATCGGCGTCAACCTCCGCGCCTTCAGCTACAACGTCGACGGCGTCATCGGGTACATCCTCAACCCCGAGATCATCGAGCTCAGCGGAGACCCGCGACCGGTCGACGAGGGCTGCCTCTCCGTCCCGAACCTCTGGTACCCCGCGATCCGCTACCCGCACGCGAAGGTCCGCGGCACCGACCTCGACGGCAACGAGATCGTCCTCGAAGGCGACGGCCTCATGGCCCAGGCCCTCCAGCACGAATGCGACCACCTCGACGGACGCCTCTACCTCGACCGCCTCTCCCAGGACGACCGCCGCGCCGCCATGAAGGCCGTCCGGGAATCCGACTGGTTCTGAGTTGGATTCCGAGCCGGTCCCTGCCCGGCTCGGCGCGGTCGGCTTGTCGAGGTGGGCGCGTTCTGGGGAGCGTCGGGCGTTCCGCCGACGGGAAAGCGCTGGGACGCGCTTTCCCGGATACGGCTGTGTTGGTGGGGAGCCGGTCCTTGCCCGGCTCCACGCAGTCGGCCGCTCGAGGTGGGCGCGTTCCATGGAGCGTCGTGCGTTCCGCCGACGGTGAAGCGCTGGCACGCGCTTCACCGGATACGGCTGTGTCGAGGGGGAGCCGGTCCTTGCCCGGCTCCGCGCGGTCGGCCTTTCGAGGTGGGCGCGTTCTGTGGAGCGTCGTGCGTTCCGCCGACGGGAAAGCGCTGGGACGCGCATTCCCGGATACGGCTGTGTTGAGGGGGAGCCGGTCCCTGCCCGGCCCGGCGCGGTCGGCACCGCGACAGGGGCGCGTCGAGGAGAGCGTCGGGCGTTCTGCCGACGGGATAGAGCTGGGCGCGCTTTCTCGGAGGCGGCTGCGATCGGAACGGCCTGCTGGTAACGGCGGGAGAGCGCGGGGTCAGCGGAGGGAGATGCCCTCGGTGGCGGGGGCGGCGGAGTAGACGGCGGCGATGGTGTCGGCGAAGTCGGCGAGGATGACGTTCCGCTTGATGCTCATCTTCGGAGTCAGGTGACCGCTCGCCTCCGTGAACTCGGTCGGGAGGATCACGAACTTCCGGATCGACTCTGCACGGGACACGCGCTCGTTCGCCGCATCGACGGCCCGCTGCACCTCGGCCAGAACAACCGGGTTCACGGCCGCGTCCTCGAGTGAGAGGCCCTTGTCCTGCCCGTTGTTCGCGAGCCACGTCGGCAGCATCTCGGAGTCGAGCGTGACAAGAGCGGCGATGAACGGGCGCTGATCGCCGACGACGACGACCTGGCCGACCAGCGGGTTCGCGCGGATCGGATCCTCCAGCGCCGCCGGAGCGACGTTCTTGCCGCCGGCGGTGACGATGATCTCCTTCTTCCGCCCGGTGACGCGCAGGTACCCGTCCTCGTCCAGGGTTCCGAGGTCGCCCGTGCGGAACCACTCGCCGTCGAACGACTCGGCCGTCGCCGCCTCGTTGTTCCAGTAGCCGCCGAAGACGTCGATGCCGCGCACCTGGATCTCGCCGTCGCCCGCGATCCGGATCGAGACCCCGGGCATCGCCGGGCCCACCGAGCCGATCTTGAACCGCTCGGTGCGGTTGACGGTGGCGGGCGCCGTCGTCTCCGTGAGGCCGTAGCCCTCGAGGATCTTGATGCCGAGGCTGTGGAAGAAGTGCCCGAGCCGGTCTCCCAGCGGCGCCGAGCCGGACACGGCGAAGCGGACGTTCCCGCCCATGGCGGTGCGCAGCTTCGAGTAGACGAGCCGGTCGAAGAGGAGGAACTGCAGCTTCAGCGCGAGCGGCACCGAGCCCGCCTCGAGCGCCATCGAGTGGGCGACGGCGACGTCGGCCGCGCGGCGGAAGATCTTCCCCTTCCCCCCGGCCTCGGCCTTCTGCTCGGCGGAGTTGTAGACCTTCTCGAACACGCGCGGCACGGCCAGGAGGAACGTCGGCTTGAAGGACGCGAGTGAGGGGAGCAGCTGCCTGGTGTCGGCCTGGTGCCCCACCTTCACCCCGCCGTGCACGCAGAGGATCGCGATGAAGCGGGCGAACACGTGCGCCGTGGTGATGAACAGCAGCGTCGACGCGCCGGGCTGGTGGATCAGCTCCGTCAGGGCGACCGCCGAGTTGCGGCTGAGCTCGACGAAGTTCGAGTGCCGGATGATGCAGCCCTTGGGGCGGCCGGTGGAGCCGGAGGTGTAGATGATCGTCGCGATGTCGGTGCCGGTCGCCAGCGAGCGGCGGCGCTCGATCTCGGCGTCCGGCACGTCGACGCCGCGCGCGACGAGCTTGTCCAGATCGCCCAGCCCGATCTGCCAGGCGAGTCGGACCTCGGGAAGGTCGGCGCGGATCTCGTCGAAGCGGGCGAAGTGCTCGGGGGTCTCGACGATCACGGCGTGCGCGCCGGAGTCGGCGAGGTTCCACTGCACCTGCGCGGGGGAGGAGGTCTCGTACACCGGGACGAGGATCCCGCCGGCGAACCAGACGGCGAAGTCGATCAGCGTCCACTCGTAGCGCGTCTTGCATATCAGCCCGACCTTCTCGCCCGGCTCGAGGCCGGCGGCGACGAAGCCCTTCGCGAGGGCCGTGACCTGGTCGAGGAACTCCTGCGCCGTCACATCGCGCCATCCGTCGCCGTCGGGCAGCGCGAAGAGCGGGCGATCGGGCGTCTCGCGGACGCGGTCCAGCAGGAGGGCGGTCGTGTTGGCCTGGGGATCGGCCGGAACCACCAGGGGGGAATCGAACTGGTCCACGGCAACTCCTTCGGTACCTGAATGAACGTCGTCTCCACCCTACCGGCGCGGCGCAAGCTGTGGATCCGTTCAGGGTAACGATCCAGGGGTGGCTCCGCGAGGAGGGCCGACACGCGTCGCCGGGTCTCGCCGCTGAGCCGCATCGGAGCGCTCGCGGTCACTACACTCGTCCTGGCCGCCGCTCAGGGCGGCCCGCCGACGCTGCCGCGCCGGTGGCGACGGGAAGGCGGTTCGCGTGCACGCGATCGGGATCGACATCGGCGGCACGAAGATCGCCGGAGCCCTGGTCGACGAGTTCGGGGGGATCCTCCGCGAGGACCGTCGGCCCACGCCCGCCGGGCACCCCGAGCTGATCGTCGACGTCGTGGTCGAGATGGTCGAGCATCTGCGCTCCGGCCTGCTCCCGGGAGACGTCTCCGCGGTCGGAGTCGCGGCCGCCGGCTTCATCGACGCCTCGCAGTCGATCGTCTACTACGCCCCGAACATCAACTGGCGCAACGAGCCCTTCCGCGAGAAGCTCTCGGCCCGCATCGACCTGCCGATCATCATCGAGAACGATGCGAACGCCGCCGGCTGGGCCGAGTTCCGCTACGGCTCGGGCCGCCTCGTCAGCGACATGCTGATGCTCACCATCGGCACCGGAGTGGGTGGCGCGATCGTCATCAACGACCGGCTCCTGCGCGGCGGCTTCGGCGCCGCGGCCGAGATCGGGCACATGCGCGTCGTCCCCGGAGGCCTGCCCTGCGGCTGCGGCGCCCGCGGCTGCATCGAGCAGTACGGCTCGGGCCGCGCGCTCCAGCGCTTCGCCGGCGAGCTGGCCGACGCGGGCGGGATCGGCCAGGGCATCGCCGACGCCCGCGCCCGCAACGGCGGCGAGCTGAACGGCCACCTCATCTCCGAGCTGATCACCGCCGGAGACCTCGGCGCCCTCGCGGCGCTGCGCCAGCTCGGCCACTGGCTGGGCGAGGCGGCGGCCAGCCTGAGCGCCGTCCTCGACCCGCAGATGTTCGTCATCGGCGGCGGAGTGGCGCAGGCGGGCGACCTCCTGCTGGACCCCATCCGCCAGGCCTACCTCGACAACCTCCCCGCCCGGGGCTACCACCCCGAGCCCGAGTTCCGCATCGCGGAGCTCGTCAACGACGCCGGAGTCGTGGGGGCCGCCGACCTGGCGCGCCTGCACGCGAGCTCCCTCTAGCGGCACCCGCCGCACCCGATCCGCCGCACCGCCGAGGAGCCCGATGTTCTACTGGTTCATGAAGCACATCGTCGCGGGCCCGCTCCTGAAGACGATCTTCCGGCCGTGGGTGGTCGGCGCCGACAAGGTGCCGCAGAACGGCGGCGTGATCCTCGCGAGCAACCACCTCTCCTTCATCGACTCCGTGATCCTCCCGCTGGTGATCGAGCGGAACATGGTCTTCCTCGCCAAGAGCGACTACTTCACCGGCAAGGGCCTCAAGGGCTGGGCGACGCGGACGTTCTTCACCGCCACGGGGATGCTGCCCATCGACCGCTCCGGTGGCAAGGCGTCGGAGGCCTCGCTCAACACGGGCCTCCGCGTCCTCGCGGGCGGCCACGCCCTGGGCATCTATCCCGAGGGCACGCGCAGCCCCGACGGCCGCATGTACCGCGGCCGCACCGGTGTCGCGCGCATGGTCCTCGAGGCCCGCGTGCCCGTCATCCCGGTCGCCATGATCGACACCGCGCGCATCATGCCCATCGGGAAGCGCCTGCCGAAGCTGGGCCGCATCGGCATCGTCTTCGGGGAGCCGCTCGACTTCAGCCGCTTCGAGGGCATGGAGGGCGACCGGTTCATCCTCCGCTCGATCACCGACGAGATCATGTACGAGCTCCTCGCCCTGAGCGGCCAGGAGTACCTCGACGTCTACGCGACCTCGGTCAAGGAGAAGCGCGCGGCCCTCACCCGCTGAGCGCGCGCTCGACGCCGGGGCCCCCTCCCGGCCGAGCGCTCTGCCAGGCGATAAGCTCGTCAACCGCTGCCGTCCGTCCGGACGGCGGCCCTCCGCGCGCCGCTGGCGCCCGTCAGAACCGGGAACACCCTCGTGGTCATCGATCCGAACGAACCGTACGTCCTCGCCGCCCCCTCCGTGGTCGCCGGCCTGGACTATTGGCGCGAGCTCGAGATCAAGCAGCAGCCGCAGTGGCCCGATTCGGAGGCCGTGCGAGCGGCGTCCGCCGAGGTGGCCGCGCTCCCTCCGCTGGTGTTCGCCGGCGAGGTGGACCAGCTGCGCGAGCGTCTCGGAGCCGCGGCCCGCGGCGAGGCGTTCCTCCTGCAGGGCGGCGACTGCGCCGAGACCTTCGCCGGAGCGACCGCCGAGCAGATCCGCAACCGCGTCAAGACCGTGCTGCAGATGGCCGTCGTCCTGACTTACGGCGCGAGCATGCCCGTCATCAAGATGGGCCGGATGGCCGGCCAGTTCGCGAAGCCGCGCTCGAGCGACCTCGAGACCCGCGGCGACGTGACCCTGCCCGCCTACCGCGGCGACATCGTCAACGGCTACGACTTCACCCCGGAGTCGCGCGCCGCGGACCCGCGCCGCATCGTGCAGGGCTACCACACCGCCGCCTCGACGCTGAACCTCATCCGCGCCTTCACGCAGGGCGGATTCGCCGACCTGCGCCTCGTCCACTACTGGAACAAGGGCTTCACCGAGAACCCGCAGAACCAGCGCTACGAGCAGCTGGCCCGCGAGATCGATCGCGCGGTCAAGTTCATGGTGGCGTGCGGGGCCGACTTCGAGGGCATGAAGCGCACCGAGTTCTACACCGGCCACGAGGGCCTGCTGATGGACTACGAGCGCCCCATGACGCGCATCGACTCGCGGACCGGCACGCCGTACAACACCTCCAGCCACTTCATCTGGATCGGCGAGCGCACCCGCGAGCTCGACGGCGCTCACGTCGACTTCCTGTCGCGGGTGCGCAACCCGATCGGCGTGAAGCTCGGCCCGTCGACCACGCCCGAGACGATGCTCGAGCTGATCGACAAGCTCGACCCCGAGCGGGAGCCCGGTCGCCTCACCTTCATCACCCGCATGGGTGCCGGGAGGATCCGCGACGCCCTCCCGCCGCTGCTCGAGGCCGTCAAGCGGAGCGACGCCCTGCCGCTGTGGGTGACCGATCCGATGCACGGCAACGGGCTGACGACGCCGACCGGCTACAAGACCCGTCGCTTCGACGACGTGGTCGACGAGGTCAAGGGCTTCTTCGAGGCGCACCGCGCCGCGGGGACGCACCCGGGCGGCATCCACGTCGAGCTCACAGGCGACGACGTCACCGAGTGCCTCGGCGGCTCGGAGCACATCGACGAGGCGACGCTCGCCACCCGGTACGAGTCGGTCTGCGACCCGCGCCTCAACCACATGCAGTCGCTCGAGCTCGCGTTCCTCGTGGCGGAGGAGCTCCGGGGCCGCGCGATCTGATCCGACCCCGACCGCCGGTCGAGTCCCCGCCGAGGGGCTCGACCGGCGGCGTCAGGTCGTGATGGTGATCGACAGCTGGATCGTCGTGCCGCGCTGCACGAGATCGCCGGCCTTGTTGGACTGGTTCGTGACCTTGGTCAGCTCGTTCGGCGCCGCGTCGATCAGCGGGCCGAGCGTCGTCAGGGAGTAGCTCCACGACAGGTCCGCCGCCTCGAGGGCCGCCTTCGCCTCGTCGCGGTTCATCCCCACGACGTTCGGCACGGCGACGGGCTCGGGCCCCTTCGACACGACGACCGAGACGGTGTCGCCGGTCACGGCGGGCGCCTCCGGGTTCGCCTGCGTGAGGACGACGCCCGCGGCCACGGTGTCGCTCCAGTCCTCGCCGCTGCGGTCGAGGGCGAGACCGGCCGCCTCCGCCTTCGCCGTCGCGTCGTCGATCGAGAGGCCGACGACGTTCGGGATCGGTCCGAGACTCACCACCATCGCGATGGTGCTGGTCTCGGACATCGTCTCGGGCAGCGCCGATCCGTCAGGCAGCGAGGCGGAGACGACCACACCCGCGTCGACGTCGGCGTCGAAGATCTTCGAGACGTCGCCGACGGTGAAGGAGCCGCCCGTCACCGCGGCGGCAGCGTCGGCCTCCGAGAGGCCGGCGAGCGACGGGACCGGCAGCTGGCGCGGCCCGCTCGAGACGGTCAGCGTGATGACGGAGCCCTTGTGCACCCCCTGCCCGCCGGGCGGATCGGAGCTCACCACCGTCCCTGCGGGCACGGTGAGGTCGGGAGTCTCCTGCGGCTGCACCTCGAAGCCCTGCGCCTGCAGCTGGGCCGTCGCGTCCTGCTGCGACTGGCTGACGACGTCCGGGATCGACACGATCGCGCCGGGTCCCTCGCCGAACCACCAGGCCGTCCCGCCGCCGATGAGCGCCAGGAGGAGGACGACCACCGTGAGCAGGACGCCGCGGCGCCGTCGGACGCGGCGCCTGCTCGCGAGCCGGGCGACGGTGTCGTCGTCCTCGTCGACCACGAGCACCGCTCCGGGGGCCGGCGCCGGGTCGAAGACCGAGGTCTGCCCGGGCTCCGCCGTATCGAAGACGGCCGTCGCGGGCGCCGGATCGGCGACGGGCGCCGGGAGCGGGGTGACCGCCTGCGTGTCGCCGCGGCGGTCGCTCGGTGTGATGCCCATGAGCCGCTCGGCCTCGAGCAGCTGCGCGAGCATGACACCGGCGTCGCGGGGCCGCATGTCCGGGTCGCGCTCGGTCGCCCAGAGGACGAGCTCGTCGAGCGAGGTGGGGACGGAGGCGACCGTCGCGCTGGGGTACGGGACGGAGTCGTTCGCGTGCTGGTACGCGATCTGCATCGGCTGCTCGCCCGTGAAGGGCTGCTCTCCGGTGAGCATCTCGTAGATCATGATCCCGATGGCGTAGATGTCGCTGCGGGTGTCGGCGGTGCCCCGCGTGACCAGCTCGGGGGAGAGGTAGGCGATCGTGCCGAGGAGGGCCTGGCCGGAGGCGGTGTTGGCGGAGGCGGCGCGCGCGAGGCCGAAGTCGCCGATCTTGATCCGGCCGTCGTCGGCGAGGAGCACGTTCTCGGGCTTGAGGTCACGGTGGAGGATCCCGGCGCGGTGCGCGGCGGCGAGACCCGAGAGCACGGAGTGCATGATGTCGACGACCTGCTGGGCGGTCAGCCGGCCGCGCTCCTTCAGCAGGTCGCGCAGGGTGATCCCGGGGAGGTACTCCATCACCAGGTAGGCCATGTCCGAGTCCTGGCCCTGGTCGAAGACGCTGACCACGTTCGGGTGGGCGAGACGGGCGGCGGAGCGCGCCTCCTGGACGAAGCGGTTCTTGAACGTCGCGTCGTCGGAGAGGTGGCCGTGCATGACCTTCATCGCCACGCGGCGCTCGAGGCGCTGATCGTGCGCGAGGTAGACCGTCGCCATGCCGCCGCGGGCGATCCTCGAGCGCACCTCGTACCGGCCGTCGACGAGACGGCCGAGGAGAGGGTCGAGCTGGCTGGTGGTCACGCGACGAGTCTAGGCAAGACCCCCGGGGGAACCGGTGAGCGACGCCCGGGCGGCGCAGGACGGGCCCGACTCCTTCTCCGGACGCCCGCAGTTGGCGGCCCTCCGGGCTCGTGGCAGTCTTGACGCGTGACCGACTCGTCCGCTTCCCCCGCCACCTCGACCGATTCCGAGCTCGAGTGGCTGACCGTCCCCGACCTCGTGGAGCTGACCGGGCTCGGCGCCGGCCGGGTCCGCCGCCTCCTCGAGGAGCGCCACCTGCTCGGCACCCGCCGCGACGGCGTGCTGAAGGTCCCCGCCCTCTTCCTCCGCGACGGGGAGCCGATGAGCGAGATCCGCGGCACCGCGATCCTGCTCGCCGACTCCGGCTTCACCGACGACGAGGCGGTCGACTGGATGCTGACGGTCGAGGAGAGCCTGGGCACGAGCCCGATCGTCGCCCTCCGCGCCGGGCGCAAGGCCGAGGTCCGGCGGGTCGCCCAGGCCCTGGCCTGATCCCGCCGGTCCGCTCCTAGGAGGTGCGGACCGTGACCTGGGCGGCCAGCTCGCGCAGCTCCCTCACGCCCTCCGTGCGGAGCGGCGCGTCGGGGAGGACCGCGATCGCCGCGGCCACCTCCTGGTCGATGCGCTCCTCGAGCCGCTCGAGGGCGCCGCTGCCCGCGATGATCTCCTGCGCCCGCGCGATGGACGCCGCGTCGGCGTCGCTCCGGCCCACGACCGCGTCGAGCTCGGCCCGCTCGTCCGGCGAGCACGCGCTTCGGGCGAGGCCGAGCAGCACGGTGCGCTTGCCCTCCCGCAGATCGTCGCCGGCCGGCTTGCCCGTCACCGCCGGGTCGCCGAAGACTCCGAGGACGTCGTCGCGCAGCTGGAAGGCGATCCCGACCGGGAGCCCGAAGCGGCGCAGGGCGTCCAGCTGCGCGTCGTCGCCGCCGGCGAGGGAGCCGCCGATCACCAGCGGCGCCTCGATGCTGTACTTCGCGCTCTTGTACACCACCACCCGCTCCGCCCGCTGCAGGTGCTCGTGCTCGGGGTGCTGCACCCATGCGCTCTCCTCGAGGATGTCGAGGTACTGGCCCAGCGTGACCTCGGTGCGCATCAGGTTGAACTCCGCGCGCGCGCGCTCGGCTGCGACTCGATCCCCGAGCGACCACTCCGCCGCGGCGAAGATCTCGTCCGACCAGACCAGGAGGAGGTCGCCGAGGAGGATCGCGGAGGAGCGGCCGAACTCGTCGCGGTCGCCGGTCCAGCCGCCGTCGGCGTGGAAGGAGGAGAAGCGCCGGTGGGCCGCGGGAGCGCCGCGGCGGGTGTCGGAGTTGTCGATCACGTCGTCGTGGACGAGGGCGGCGGCGTGGAACAGCTCCAGCCCGGCGCCCACCCTCGCGATCGGATCGGAGCCGCTCGGATGGGCCTCGCTCGAGGTGCTCGACACCGCGTTCCAGCCCGCCTCGCAGAAGCGCGCGCGGAACCGCTTGCCCCCGCTGAGAAAGTCCCGCGAAAGGTCGCCGAGGGCGGAGACGTCCTCTCCTATGGAGCGCAGAATTGGCGTGCGCCCGGTGAGGAATTCATCGATTCGGAGCTGGACGCGATCGACCAGTCGAGAGCTGTGGTTCACCCGACCAGCCTATGCACCGAAGGTGCCTGGTGCCTGCGTCGGGCTCGGTCTACACTGAAGCGCCGCCCGACCGGTCGAGCCCAGACGCCGCCTATTCCGGTGCCGATCCCCGAAAGGGTCGACGCCGCACCCTGAAGGGGTCACGATGCCGCTTTCGGAACACGAGCAACGGCTCCTCGATGAGATGGAGCGGAACCTCTACCAGAACGACGCCGATTTCGTGGCGGCGGTCGGCAAGGGGCGCGGCGGCACCAACTACCGGGCCCTCGTGCTCGGCATCCTGCTCGGCATCCTCGGTCTCGCCGTGCTCGTCGCGGGCGTGGTCGTGCGCCAGCCCCTCGTCGGCATCCTCGGGTTCGCCTTCATGCTCGGCGGCGTGATCGTGGCCATGCGCCCGGCCGCCGGCGGCGCCGCCGAGCCCGGCCTGCCCGACGTCGGCCGTCCGTCGAAGCCCCGCTCGGGCAACCGCCAGGGGTCCGGCTTCATGGACCGACTGAACGACAGATGGGACAACCGCGGAGACGGGCGCGGCTAGCCCCCCTCCGCTCCACCACAGGGTCGATCCTCACGGATTGGCCCTTTTTTCGTGCCCGCGGCCTCCCTCCAGCGACCTTCCCCCTCCACTTCGCCCCACTGTCGCGATTCCGCGGAAACACGCGGATGACCGGGGCCTCTCCGGCGCGCCCCGCGCCGCGCCGGGGTTGTGAGTGGGGGGAAGTGGAGTACTGTGGAGGACACACCATCCTTGGCCGGAAGAAGTGGGGGGCAGTCCGTGTTCCTCGGCACCTATTCCCCCAAACTCGACGAGAAGGGCCGCGTGATCCTCCCCGCCAAGTTCCGCGACGAGCTCTCCTCCGGAGTCGTCGTCACGCGCGGCCAGGAGCGGTGCCTGTACGTGTTCAGCCAGGCCGAGTTCGAGGTGATGCACGAGAAGATCCGGCAGGCGCCGGTGACCAGCAAGCAGGCACGGGACTTCCTCCGGGTGTTCCTCTCGGGCGCGAGCGCCGAGACGCCGGACAAGCAGAACCGCGTGACTCTCCCGGCTCCGCTGCGTGCGTACGCGGGCCTCGACCGCGACCTCACCGTCATCGGAGCGGGCAACCGCGCCGAGATCTGGGCGCAGGGCGCCTGGGAGACCTACCTGGAGGAGCAGGAGTCCGTGTTCTCCGACACCCAGGAGGAGGTGATCCCCGGCCTGTTCTAGGTCCTGTCGCGCGACTCCCAGCCACTCGGCGCCCGGACGCACCTTCCCCGGTGTCCGGACGCGAGGTGGATGGGGATCGGACGACAGGAACGGGAACGGCGGGACCGCCATGGCAGAGAACACTCCGAAGGGCGCTCCGCGCCCGACCGAGGAGCGGCACCTCCCGGTGCTGCTCGAGCGCTGCGTCGAGCTCCTGGCTCCGGCGCTGGAGCGCGACGGGGCGGTCGTCGTCGACGCGACGCTCGGCATGGGCGGGCACTCGCTCGCGCTGCTCGAGCGCTTCCCCGGCCTGCACCTCGTGGGCCTGGACCGCGACCCCGAGGCGCTGCAGCTCGCGGGGGAGCGGCTCTCCGCCCACGCCTCCAGGATCGACCTCGTGCACGCCGTCTACGACGAGCTGCCCGACGTGCTCGACGAGCTGGGCATCGACACGATCGACGGTGCGCTCTTCGACCTCGGCGTCTCCTCGCTCCAGCTCGACGAGACCGAGCGCGGGTTCTCCTACTCCAAGGACGCGCCACTCGACATGCGGATGGACTCGACCGCCCCGCTCACGGCGGCGAGCATCCTCGCCGACTACGACGAGACCGCCCTGCGCCGCATCTTCCACGAGTACGGCGAGGAGCGCCTCGCCGCGCGCTACGCCAAGAAGATCGTGGAGGCCCGCCGCGACGCTCCGCTGGAGCGCTCCGGCCGTCTCGTCGAGATCATCCAGGCGGCGACCCCGATCGCGATCCAGCGGAACGGCCACCCCGCCAAGCGCGTCTTCCAGGCGCTGCGGATCGAGGTCAACCAGGAGCTGTCCGTCCTCGAGCGGGCGATCCCCGCCGCGCTGGGCCGGATCAACGAGGGCGGGCGGATCGTCGTCGAGGCGTACCAGTCGCTCGAGGACCGGATCGTCAAGCGCGCGCTCCAGGCCGCGTCCTCCTCCACCGCCCCGGCCGGCCTCCCGATGGAGCTGCCGGAGCACCGACCCGAGTTCCGACTCGTCATCCGCGGAGCCGAGCTCGCCTCCGACGACGAGAAGGCCCGCAACCCCCGAGCGACACCCGTGCGTCTGCGCGCGGCCGAGAGGATCAGGAGCACCGCATGAGCGCCACCGCCGTCATCGACCCCGCCGTCATCGACACCGCCCGCCGAGCACGCCCCGAGGAGGAGGCGCCCCGCCCCCGCATCGAGGCCGTCCCGGCCGGTCAGGCGCAGTCGCGCCCGAAGCTCGTCTACGGGATCGTCGCCGTCGCCGGCCTCTTCGCGATCATCGTCGTCCAGCTCCTGGTGAGCGTCGGCCTCTCGCAGGGGGCCTACCAGATCTCGGCGCTGCAGACCGAGCAGAAGTCGCTCACCCGCAGCAACGCGGAGAAGCAGGACGCCGTCGACACGCTGAGCTCGCCGCAGAACCTCGCCACCGCCGCGCAGGGCCTGGGAATGGTCGCCAATACCGCGCCGGTCTACCTCCGCCTCTCGGACGGCGCCGTGCTGGGCGACCCCTCCTCCGCCGCGTCGAGCGAAGTCGCGGGCACCGCCTCCGCGCCGCTCGTGCCCAACGCCCTCGTCCCGGCTCTCCAGCCCGGCGCGAGCGCGTCCTCCCCGGCTGTCGACGGCGCGGCCGTACCGTTGCAGGGCGAGCTGCCCGCGCCCATCACGCACTGACGCACGGCGTCGCGGTCCGCCTCCGTGCGGGCACCCGCCTCGCGGGGCGCACGACGACCATCCGGACCCGACGAACGGCGGCCCGCCCGCCCGGAGCAAGAAGGACACCGCCGCAGTGAGACACCACCGCTCGAGCAGACGCCGCACGGCCGTCACGTTCGTCATCATCGTCGCCGTCGTCGGACTCTTCATCGGCAAGCTGGTGGACATCCAGATCGTGCGGGCGAACGAGCTCACCGATGCGGCCGCCCAGAACCAGTCGAACAGCGTCGTCACCTACGGCCAGCGCGGCCCCATCGTGGACCGCTCCGGGACGGTGCTCGCGGACACCACCACGCGCTACCGGCTGACGACCTCGCCGAAGAACGTGGCCGAGTTCCCGCGCGAGCTGGGCGAGGACCAGAAGGTCATGGTCAGCGTGCAGCAGGCCGCCTCCGAGATCGGCGCGATCACCGGGCAGTCGGTCGAGCAGATCACCGGAGCGGTGGACGCCGCGCTCGCGAAGGACGCGAAGGCCAACTACCTGATCCTCTCGGAGGGGCTCGACCTCGAGGCCTACCAGAAGCTCGTCGCGCTCGACATCCCGTGGACCTACTTCGAGACCCAGCAGGGACGCAGCTACCCCAACGGCGCGGTGGCCGGCAACCTCGTCGGCTACGTCGGGGCGGACGGAGCGGCCCAGGAGGGCATGGAGTACGCGGAGAACACTTGCCTCGCGGGGCAGAACGGGTCCGAGAGCTACGAGCGCAGCGCCGACTACGTCCGGATCCCGGGCAGCACCGTCTCGGAGACCCCGGCCGTCGACGGCGGGACGCTGAAGCTCACCATCGACTCCGACCTCCAGTACTACTCCCAGCAGGTCCTCTCGCAGCGCGTCGCCGAGGTCGGCGGCAGCTACGGGATCGTCGTGGTGCAGGAGGTCAAGACCGGCAAGCTGCTCGCCGTGGCCGAGACGCCGACCGTCGACCCCAACAACGTCGAGGCGAGCGCCTCCGCAGACCGCAGCTCGCGCGCCTTCCGCGCGCCGTTCGAGCCGGGCTCGACCTTCAAGCCGATGACGGCCGCGATGCTGATCGACCAGGGCCAGGCGGGCCCGACGACCCAGGTCGTCGTCCCGGACTCCTTCGAGAAGGACGGCGCCTCGTTCAGCGACGACTTCGCGCACACCCCGACGAACTACACGCTGACCGGCATCCTCAAGGACTCGTCGAACGTCGGCATCTCGATGCTCGGCTCCCGCCTGTCGGCCCAGACCCGCTACGACTACCTGCAGAAGTTCGGTCTCGGCACGCCCACCACGAGCGGCTTCCCCGGCGAGGAGGGCGGCCTGCTCGCCGACTACCAGGACTGGGACAACCAGACGAACTACACGACGATGTTCGGCCAGGGCGTCTCGGCGACCGCGGTGCAGGTCGCGAGCATCTACCAGACGCTCGGCAACGGCGGAGTGCGGCTCCCGTCGCAGCTGATCGACGGCTGCACCACGGCCGACGGCTCCGTCGTGGACGTCCCCGATGCGACGGGCACCCAGGTGGTGTCGAGCTCGGCCGCGAAGCAGGTCGTCGACATGCTGCAGACGCACTACAACGAGGGCTGGCTGGCGAACGACATCCACGTCGACGGCTACAACATCGCCACCAAGACCGGTACCGCGCAGCAGCCCGACGGGAAGGGCGGTTACTCGAAGAGCTACACCGTCTCACTCGCCGGGCTCGCGCCTGCGGAGGACCCGGAGTACGTCGTGACGGTCACCATCGCCGATCCGGTTAAGATGAACACGTCCCAGGCGACGGCTCCCGTCTTCCAGCAGGTCATGACGCAGGTGCTCAAGACCAACCGGGTGGAGCCGTCCACGGTGCCGCCCGTCGAGTACCCCACGACGTGGTGAGCCCCGCCGGGACCACGATCCACGCACCAGAACGAGAGAAAGAGCGGGCAGTGCACGACCCTCGCCCGCAGTCCTCCCTCCGCCCCGAGCACCCCGTGCCGCGGAGCCTCTCGCAGCTCGTGGCCGAGTTCTCCCTCGGCCCGGTCCGCGGCCTCGAGGGCGTCGAGGTGAGCGGAGTCACGCTGGACTCGAACCAGGTCGAGTCCGGAGACCTCTACGTCGGTGTCGCAGGACGCCGTGCCCATGGCGCGGCCTTCGCGTCCGCTGCCGCGGCGTCCGGAGCCGTCGCCGTGCTGACCGACCCCGCCGGAGCGGAGCTCGCCGCCGACAGCGGCCTGCCCGTGCTGGTGACTCCCGACCCGCGGGCCGCCCTCGGCGACGTCGCCGCGTGGATCCACCGGACCCGCGAGGACGTCCCGACGCTCTTCGGCGTGACGGGTACCAACGGCAAGACGAGCGTCGTCTACATCCTCGACGCGCTGCTGCGCCGGCTCGGAGTCGTCTCCGGCCTCAGCTCCACCGCCGAGCGCCGGATCGGCGACGTCGCCGTGGTCAGCTCGCTGACCACTCCCGAGGCGAGCGAGCTGCACGGCCTGCTCGCTCGGATGCGCGAGTCCGCCGTCCGCGCGGTCTCCATCGAGGTGTCGGCGCAGGCGCTCACGCGGCACCGGATCGACGGCCTCGTCTTCGACGTCGTCGGCTTCACGAACCTCAGCCACGACCACCTCGACGACTACTCCGATCTGCGCGAGTACTTCGAGGCCAAGGCCGACCTCTTCGAGCCGGAGCGCGCACGCCGCGGCGTCGTCACGGTCGACAGCGCCTGGGGGCGCGAGCTCGCCGAGCGCAGCCGCATCCCCGTCGCGACGCTCGCCGGCTCTCCGGTCGTCGGAGTCGCCCCGACGACGCCTGCCGACTGGTCGATGACGGTGCTGGACGCGACGCCCGACAGCACCACCTTCCGCCTGGAGGGGCCCGAGAACCGCTCCGTCGTCGTCACCGTCTCGCTGATCGGCTGGTACATGGCGTCCAACGCGGCGCTGGCGATCGTGATGCTGGTGGAGTCGGGCTTCGACCTGGACGCCGTCGCGCACGCGCTCGAGGACAGCCGTCTCGACGTCTACATCCCGGGCCGCGCCGAGCTCGTCTCGGGGGAGCGCGGACCGCGCGTCTACGTCGACTACGGCCACACCCCCGACGCGTTCCAGAACGCGCTCGAGGCGCTGCGGACCATCACGCCCGGCCGCCTGTTCATGGTGTTCGGGGCGGACGGGGACCGCGACACGACCAAGCGGAGCGACATGGGCGCCATCGCCGCCCGCCTCGCCGACGTCGTGGTCGTCACCGACTTCCACCCGCGCTGGGAGGATCCGGCCGCCATCCGCGCCGCGCTCCTCCAGGGCGCCCGGGCCGCCGTGCCCGACCGGGAGATCCACGAGATCGCCGACCCGCGCGCCGCCGTGCGCGCCGCCGTCGCCCTCGCGCGCGAAGGGGACTCGATCCTCTACGCCGGGCCCGGCCACGAAGACCACCAGGAGATCGCAGGAGTGCACATGCCGTATTCGGCCAGAGACGACGTCCGTCACGCGCTGCGCGAGGCGGGCTGGCTGTAGATGATCGCCCTCACCCTCACCGAGATCGCCGAGGCCGTCTCCGGACGCCTCCACCTGGCCGGCTCGTCCGCCACGGCCGCCACCGTGATCGACGGAGCGACCGAGACCGACTCCCGCGAGATCGCGCCCGGCGGGATCTTCGTCGCCAAGCGCGGCGAGCACACCGACGGCCACCTCTTCGCTCCCGCCGCTCTCGAGCGCGGTGCCGCGCTCCTCATCGTGGAGCGCCCGCTCGACCTCGACGTGCCGCAGGTCCTCGTCGACGACTCCGTCGAGGCGCTCGGAGCGCTGGCGACCGAGGTCGTCCGGCGCGTCCGCGCGAAGGGCGGGCTCACCGTCATCGGCGTCACCGGCTCGAACGGCAAGACGACGACCAAGAACCTCCTCCGCACCGTCCTCGAGCGGGTCGGCGAGACGGTCGCTCCGCGCGGATCCTTCAACAACGAGGTCGGCGCGCCGATCACGATGCTCCAGGTGTCCGAGTCGACGCGCTTCCTCGTCGCCGAGATGGGCGCGAGCGCGGTCGGCGAGATCCGCCGCCTCGTCCGGATGGCCAGGCCCGACGTCGGCGTCGTCCTCGCCGTGGGCCTCGCGCACGCCGGCGAGTTCGGCGGGATCGAGCGCACGCTCGAGGCCAAGACCGAGATGGTCGCCGACCTCACCTCCGACGACGTCGCCGTGCTGAACGCCGACGACGGCCGGGTCGCCTCGATGGCGGGCCGCACCGCCGCCCGGGTCCTCTGGTTCGGCCGCGGCGAGAGCGCGGACGTCCGCGCCGTCGACATCGACGCGACCGCCGACGGCACCCGCTTCGCCATCGAGGTCTCGGCGGGGGAGGGCCGCGAGGCCGCTCGCGCCGAGCTCCTGCTGCGCGTCCTCGGCGAGCACCACGTGATGAACGCCCTCGCGGCGACCGCCGCCGCGCTCTCTGTCGGAGTGGCGCTGCCCGCGATCGTCGAGGCTCTCGCGACCGTCACCCTCGCCGAGCGCGGCCGCATGGAGGTCCTGGGCGGCGAGGACGTCCGCGTCATCAACGACGCGTACAACGCGAGTCCCGACTCCACCGCGGCCGCCCTGCGCACCCTCGCCCAGATCGCGAAGCCCGGGGGGCGCACCGTCGCCGTCCTGGGAGAGATGAGCGAGCTCGGCGAGTGGGCCGACGAGGAGCACGAGCGCGTGGGCCTGCTGGCCGTCCGCCTCAACATCTCCCAGATCGTGGTGGTGGGCCGAGGCGCCCGCCGGATCCACGTCGCGGCCGAGCGCGAGGGATCGTGGAGCGGCGAGTCCGTCTTCGCGGAGACCTCCGACGAGGCGTTCGACCTCCTCGAGGACTACCTGCGACCCGGCGACACCGTGCTGGTCAAGTCGTCCAACTCCGCGGGGCTGCGCTTCCTCGCCGACCGTCTCGGGGAGCGTCACCGATGAGGGCACTCCTCCTGTCCGGCGCGTTCTCCGGAGCCTTCACGCTCCTGATGACGCCCCTGTTCATCCGCCTCTTCCACCGCCTGCAGTGGGGCCAGTTCATCCGCGAGGACGGACCGAAGTCGCACCACGTCAAGCACGGCACGGCGACGATGGGCGGCATCGTCATCATCATCGGCACCGTGGTCGGCTACTTCCTCGGGATGCTGTTCGGCAACCGGGCGATCGCGCCGTCGGCCCTGCTGGTGCTCTTCATGATGGTCGGGCTCGGGCTCGTCGGCTTCGTCGACGACTTCCTGAAGACCCGCAACCAGCGCAGCCTCGGCCTCGGCGGCTGGGCGAAGATCGCCGGCCAGGTCATCGTCGCCGCGGCCTTCGCGGTGATCGCCATCATGGTCCGCGACTCCAACGGGCTCACCCCCGCGTCCACCTCGATCTCGTTCATCCGCGACCTGCCGTTCGACTTCGCCTCCCTCGGCTGGATCGGCATCGGCCTGTTCGTGCTGTGGATCTGCATCATCGTCACCAGCACGTCGAACGGCGTGAACGTCGCCGACGGGCTCGACGGACTCGCCACCGGGTCCTCGATCCTCGCGATCGGCTCCTACGTCATCATCGGGTTCTGGCAGTCGAACCAGTGGTGCTTCGACCAGCACCTCAACCCCGAGGTCGTCGACAAGTGCTACCAGGTGAGCGACCCGTTCGACCTGGCCATCATCGCGGCGGCCGTCTCCGGCGCCCTGGTGGGCTTCCTCTGGTGGAACACCTCGCCGGCGCAGATCTTCATGGGCGACACCGGCTCGCTCGGCCTCGGCGGCGCGCTCGCGGCCCTGGCGATCCTCACCCGCACCGAGCTGCTGGTCATCCTCATCGGCGGCCTGTTCGTCATCGTGACCGGCTCGGTCATCCTCCAGCGGATCTACTTCAAGCTGACCCGGGGCAAGCGCATCTTCCTGATGAGCCCGCTCCACCACCACTTCGAGCTCAAGGGCTGGGCCGAGATCACCGTCGTGGTCCGGTTCTGGATCATCGCCGGCATCTTCGTCGCCGCCGGAGTCGGGCTCTTCTACCTGGAATGGCTGTCGCTGGCATGACCGATCCCGCCCGTCCCGACTCCCTCCGCAGCTGGCACTCGGACTGGCGCGGCCTGCGCGTCGCCGTGCTGGGCCTGGGCGTCACCGGGTTCTCGGTGGCCGACACCCTGACCGAGCTCGGCTCCGAGGTGCTGGTCCTCGCCGACCGCGCCGATGAGGAGCGCGAGCGCCTGCTCGAGGTGATCGGCGCCCGCCTGCACCGGGCCGACCGCCTCGACTCCGCTCCGGAGGAGCTGCACGCGTTCTCACCGGAGCTGGTCGTGGTGTCGCCCGGCTTCCGGCCGACGCACCCGATCCTCGTGTGGGCGGCGGAGTCCGGGATCCCCGTGTGGGGCGACGTCGAGCTCGCCTGGCGCGTCCGCGACAAGGTCGTGCGCGCCGACGGCACTCCGGCCGACTGGGTGGCCGTCACCGGCACCAACGGGAAGACCACGACCGTCCAGCTCACGGCGACGATGCTCGTGGCCGGCGGCCTCCGCGCCGCCCCCTGCGGCAACATCGGCGTGCCCGTGCTCGACGCGGTCCGCGACCCGCAGGGCTTCGACGTCCTCGTCGTGGAGCTCTCGAGCTACCAGCTGCACTACCTGGGCGCGATCGAGCCGATCGCGAGCGCGTGCCTCAACATCGCCGACGACCACCTCGACTGGCACGGCTCGTTCGACGCCTACCGCGCGGCCAAGGGCAAGGTCTACGCCGGCACTCGCGTCGCCTGCGTGTACAACCGCGCCGACGCGGCGACCGAGCAGATGGTCCTCGACGCCGAGGTGGTGGAGGGCGCCCGGGCGATCGGATTCGGCCTCGGCGTGCCCGGCCCGAGCGACTTCGGGATCGTCGACGGCATCCTCTGCGACCGCGCCTTCCTCGAGGACCGCCGCACCAGTGCCCTCGAGATCACCACCGTGGACGAGCTCGCCGCTCGGAACCTCGCCGCTCCGCACATCGTCCAGAACGTGCTCGCCGCGGCAGCGCTCTCCCGAGCGTGCGGGATCGAGGTCACGGCCGTCCGCACCGCGCTGGCGTCCTTCGAGCTCGACGCCCACCGCATCCAGGTCGTCGCCGAGCACGACGGGGTGACCTGGGTGAACGACTCCAAGGCCACGAACCCGCACGCCGCCGACGCCTCGCTGCGCGCGTACCCGTCGGTCGTCTGGGTCGTCGGCGGCCTGCTCAAGGGCGTCGACGTGGACGCCCTCGTGGCCGCGCACGTCGGCCGCCTGCGGGGCGCCGTGGTGATCGGCGCCGACCGCTCGGCGCTGCTCGCGGCATTCCGACGACACGCGCCCGCCCTCCCCGTGAGCGAGGCGGTGCCGGACGACACTGGTGCGGTGATGCAGGCGGCCGTCGAGGCGGCCGCGACGCTCGCCCGCTCGGGGGACGTCGTCCTGCTCGCACCCGCCGCGGCCTCGATGGACCAGTTCCTCGACTACGCGGCTCGGGGCCGCTCCTTCGCGGCCGCCGTGGCGACACACCTGGGAGGGGGAGCCGATGACCGCTCCGACGACGAGCCGCCCCGCGGGCCGCTCGCGCACTGAGCCGCGCGGGAAGGACCGGAGCGGGGCCCGCTCCGCGCGGATCGTCCTCTCGAAGGTCTTCGCCTCCCACTCGCCGAACTTCTACCTCCTCTTCGGAACCACGCTCTTCCTGGTGCTGTTCGGACTGACGATGGTGCTCTCCTCCTCGTCGGTCACCTCCTACGTGTCGAGCGACGACTCCTTCGGGGGCTTCCTGCGCCAGGGCGGGTTCGCCCTCCTCGGGATCCCGATGATGCTGGTGGTCTCGCGGCTGCCCCTCGGCGTGTGGAAGCGCGTGACGCCGATCCTGCTCATCGCCGGCTGCGTCCTCCAGTGCCTCGTGCTCTTCACACCGCTCGGCGACTCCGTCGGCGGGAACCGCAACTGGATCCGCCTCGGCGCCTTCAGCATGCAGCCCTCCGAGATCATCAAGCTCGCGCTCGCCCTCTGGCTGGGGCTCCTGCTCGCCCGCCGCTACCGGTCGCCGAAGGACTGGAAGGACGCGCTCATCCCCGTCCTGATCGTCGGCGGCGCAGCGATCGGACTGGTCCTCATCGGAGGCGACCTGGGCACGGTCGTGATCATGGCGGGCATCGTCCTCGCCGCGCTCTTCTACGCGAACGTCCAGATGAAGGTCCTCGTGCCGATCGTGGTGGTCGGCGCGATCGGAGCGGTGCTGTTCGCCGTCTCCAGCGACAACCGCCTCACCCGGATCATGTCCTTCCTCGGCGACTGCTCCAACGTCGAGGAGTACCAGAACTCGTGCTGGCAGCCGGTGCACGGCACCTGGGCGATGGCCTCCGGCGGGATCTTCGGCGTGGGCCTCGGCAACTCCAAGGCCAAGTGGTCCTGGCTGCCCGCCGCGGACAACGACTACATCTTCGCCATCATCGGCGAGGAGCTCGGGCTGATCGGAGCGATCGTCGTCCTGGCGCTGTTCGTGGTCCTCGCGGTCGCCTTCTTCCGCGTCATCCACGCGTCCTCCGATCCGTTCGTGCGGATCAGCACCGGCGCGATCATGGTCTGGCTGATCGGCCAGGCGTTCGTCAACATCGGCGTCGTCCTGGGGGTGCTCCCGGTGCTGGGGGTCCCGCTGCCGCTGATCTCCTCCGGAGGCACCGCCCTGCTCAGCTCGCTCCTCGCCATCGGCGTCGTCCTCTCCTTCGCCCGCACTCAGACCGCGCCCCTGCCCGGCGCGGGCGTGCTGCGCCGCAGGAAGGCGGCGGCGGAGTGACCCGCTACCTCCTCGCCGGCGGCGGCACCGCCGGCCACGTCAATCCGCTGCTCGCGACGGCCGACGAGATCCGCAGGCGGAACCCGGACGACGAGGTGCTCGTGCTCGGCACCGCCGAGGGGCTCGAGGCCCGCCTCGTCCCCCTCCGCGGCTACGAGCTCTCGGTGATCCCGCGGCTGCCGTTCCCGCGCCGCCCGAACGCGGCGGCGCTGCGGTTCCCCGGAGCCTTCCGTGCGACCATCGCCGGCATCGTCCGGACGATCCGCGACCGGCGGATCGACGCGGTGGTCGGCTTCGGCGGGTACGCGGCAGCACCCGCCTACCTGGCGGCGCGCCGCGCCGGCGTCCCCTTCACCGTCCACGAGGCCAACGCGCGCCCCGGGCTCGCCAACCGTCTCGGCGCGCGCGCGACCCGCTCGGTCGGCGTGGCCTTCGAGGGCACGCCCCTGCCGCACGCGCGGGTCGTCGGCATGCCGCTGCGCCGCGAGATCGCCGAGCTCGACCGGGCCGCGCGCCGCGACGAGGCGATGGCGGCGCTGGGCCTCGACCCGTCCCGGCAGACCCTCCTGGTCACCGGCGGCTCCCTCGGCGCTCGACGGATCAACGCGACGGTGCACGCCGCCGCCCGGGATCTCGTCGCCACCGGCTTCCAGGTCCTCCACATCACGGGCGACCGCGCCGAGATCACGGACCCGGGGGTGGCCGGCTACCACCTCCTCGCCTACTGCGACCGGATGGACTTCGCGCTGTCCGCCGCGGACGTGGCCGTCTCCCGCGCGGGGGCAGCGACGGTCAGCGAGCTGACAGCCCTCGGTCTGCCTGCGGTCTACGTCCCGTACCCGGTCGGCAACGGCGAGCAGCGCTACAACGCGCGCGGCGTCGTCGACACCGGGGGAGCGGTCCTCGTCGAGGACGCCGCCTTCCTCCCCGGCTGGGTCCAGCGGGAGCTCGTACCGCTCCTGGGCGACACCGCCCGTCGCGACGAGATGGCGCGCCGGGCCGCCCGCGTGGGAGTCCGCGACGGCTCCGGGCGGCTCGTCGACCTGATCGAGTCGACCCTCTCCGAGCCGCGCTGAGCCCGCTCCGCGCGGCTCGGGAGAGCACTCCCGCCCACCGTCTACACTGATCCGGCGCACCGCGGGAGGCCCCTCCCGCCCGCCGCGACCCACCCGAAAGCGAGAGCCCCGTGATCAAGCCCGACCTCGGCATCACCGTCCCCGACGAGCTCGGCTCGGTCCACTTCATCGGCATCGGCGGCTCCGGGATGAGCGGGATCGCCCGGCTGTTCCACCACGCCGGGCACCGGGTCACCGGGTCCGACGTCCGCGAGTCCCACCCCATCGAGCAGCTGCGGGAGCTCGGCGTCCCGGTCGCCATCGGCCACGACGCGGCGAACCTCGGGGACGCCGAGGCGGTCGTCGTCACCTCCGCCCTGTGGCCCGACAATCCCGAGTACCTGCTCGCGAAGGAGCGCGGCCTGCCCGTGCTGCACCGCTCGCAGGCCCTCGCCTGGCTGGTGCGCGGCAGGCGCCTGGTCGCGGTGGCCGGAGCGCACGGCAAGACCACGTCGACCGGCATGATCGTCACCGGCCTGCTCGGCGTCGACGCCGACCCCAGCTTCGTCAACGGCGGCATCATCGAGAGCCTCGGCACCTCCTCCGCCGCCGGCTCCGGCGAGGTCTTCGTCGTCGAGGCCGACGAGTCGGACGGCAGCTTCCTCCTCTACGACACCGCGGTCGCCCTCATCACGAACGTCGACCCGGACCACCTCGACCACTACGGATCGCTGGAGGCGTTCGAGGAGGCCTTCGTCACCTTCGCCTCCTCCGCGAGCGAGCTCGTCGTCATCTCCTCCGACGACCCCGGCGCCGTCCGCGTCACCGAGTGGCTGGTCGGCGGACGGGTGCTGACCTTCGGCGAGGCCGAGGGGGCGGACGTCCGCGTCGTCGACCTCGACCTCGTCGGCCCCGTCGGCTTCTCGGTCGAGTACGAGGGCAGGCGCTACTCGGCCCGCCTCCGCATCCCCGGCCGTCACAACGCGATCAACGCGGCCGGCGCGTTCGCAGTGCTGGTGGGCCTGGGCTTCGATCCGGCCGCCTCGCTCGAGGCCGTGTCGGCGTTCGGAGGCACGGAGCGCCGTTTCGAGCTGC
Organism: Rathayibacter sp. AY1D2; assembly: GCF_002932695.1. NCBI lineage: Bacteria > Bacillati > Actinomycetota > Actinomycetes > Micrococcales > Microbacteriaceae > Rathayibacter > Rathayibacter sp. AY1D2. Next base: position 92,503 of record NZ_PSVX01000003.1, read on the forward strand.
ACGGAGCGGTCCGCGGAGTCAGCGTCTACGACGACTACGCCCACCACCCCACCGAGGTGGCCGCCGCCCTTTCCGCCGCGCGCACCGTGGTCGGCGAGGGCCGCATCATCGCCGTGCACCAGCCGCACCTCTACAGCCGCACCCGCCTCTTCGCCCGCGAGTTCGCCGAGACGCTCGAGCGCTACGCCGACGAGACGATCGTCCTCGACGTCTACGGGGCGCGCGAGGATCCGGAGCCCGGAGTGACCGGAGCGCTGGTCAGCGAGAAGTTCGCCGACCCGTCGCACGTCTCGTTCGTCCCGGACTGGGCGGAGGCGGCCCGCCTCACGGCCGGCATCGCGCGCGAGGGCGACTTCGTCATCACCCTCGGCTGCGGCGACGTCTACCGGATCATCCCGCAGGTGCTCGAGTCGCTCGGCGCGAGCGAGGCCGCGCCGGTCGCACGATGACCGCGGTCCTCGCGCCCGAAGCGGGGGAGCGGCCGTGAAGCGGCCCGACGGCGGACGCCCTCCGGCGCCCGGTCGGAGCGTCCCCACGCGCGGCGGCGAGCCGGAGCCGGACACCGAGCCGATCCGGATCGTCTCCGCGATCCGCGTGGACCCGGAGCCGGCCGAGCGCACTCCGTCGCGCGCGGGCGCGGTCCGCCGCACCCTCTCGGGCCTGCGCCTGCCCGGAGCCGAGAACCGGGCCGTCTCCCGGGCCGCCCGCGAGCGGAGGCGCTACGAGCGGGGGGAGGTCCGCCGCTTCACGAAGCGCGCGCGTCGGCGCCGCCTGATCGCCCTGGTCGTGGCCGGGTCGCTCGTCGCCCTCGCCCTCATCGTCGGAGTCGCGGCCTTCTCGCCGCTCATGGCCGTGCGCACGATCGAGATCTCGGGCACCCAGCGCGTCGACGCCGCCGCCCTGCAGAGCGAGCTCGACGACCAGCTCGGCGTCCCGCTCACCCTGGTGGACCGGGACGAGGTCGGCCGCGTGCTGGGCGCGTCCCCGCTCATCCAGAGCTACTCGGTGCAGACCCGGCCGCCGAGCACCCTCGTGGTGTCGATCGTCGAGCGCACGCCCCTCGGCGTGATCGCGGCGGGGGGCCGCTTCGAGCTCGTGGACGCGGCCGGAGTCGTCATCGAGACGGCGGACTCGGCGCAGCCCGGCTACCCGGTCCTCACCACCGCGTCCGGCGACGCCTCGGGAGCCGGCTTCCGCGCGACCGCGCGGGTGCTGCGCTCCCTGCCCGCGTCGCTCGCTCCGCAGGTGACGGCCGCCACGGCCACGACCGGCGACGACGTCTCGCTCACCCTGCAGAACGGCACGGAAGTCGTCTGGGGCGGGTCGGACGAGTCGGCGCTCAAGGCCGTCGTGCTCGAGAAGCTGATGGCCGCGACCGACCCCGCCGTCGTCGGCACCTACGACGTGTCCTCGCCCCAGGCCGCCGTCGTGGCGCCCCGGCCTTGACCGGCGGCGGATCCGCGCGTTCTTTCGAGCGTTGCGGGCGTGTCTGCTGGGAGCGCGACCGGACTCCGCCTACCGTCGGAGCCGAACCCCAAATGCATACTCAGCATAACTTTAAGCCTCAACTACAGGTTTAAGGTTCAGCCCGGAGGCCGGAGACGTGACTTCAAACCAGAACTACCTCGCCGTGATCAAGGTCGTCGGCATCGGCGGAGGCGGCGTCAACGCCGTCAACCGCATGATCGAGCTCGGCCTGCGCGGTGTCGAATTCATCGCGATCAACACGGACGCCCAGGCGCTCCTGCTCAGCGACGCCGACGTCAAGCTCGACGTGGGCCGCGAGCTGACCCGCGGACTCGGCGCCGGCGCCGACCCCGAGGTCGGCCGCCGCGCCGCCGAGGACCACGCCGAGGAGATCGAGGAGGTCCTCGCGGGGGCCGACATGGTCTTCGTCACCGCGGGCGAGGGCGGCGGCACCGGCACCGGCGGCGCGCCCGTCGTGGCGCGGATCGCCAAGTCGATCGGCGCCCTCACCATCGGCGTCGTGACCAAGCCCTTCGGGTTCGAGGGACGCCGTCGGCAGACGCAGGCCGAGGCCGGCGTCGCGACGCTGAAGAACGAGGTCGACACGCTCATCGTCGTTCCGAACGACCGCCTGCTCGAGATCAGCGACCGCGGCATCTCGATGCTCGAGGCCTTCGCGACCGCCGACCAGGTGCTCCTCGCCGGCGTCCAGGGCATCACCGACCTGATCACCACGCCCGGCCTGATCAACCTCGACTTCGCCGACGTGAAGTCGGTCATGCAGGGCGCGGGCTCGGCGCTGATGGGCATCGGCTCGTCGCGCGGCGCCGATCGCGCGATCAAGGCGGCCGAGCTGGCCGTCGCCTCACCGCTGCTCGAGGCCAGCATCGACGGCGCGCACGGCGTGCTCCTCTCGATCCAGGGCGGCTCGAACCTCGGCATCTTCGAGATCAACGACGCGGCGCGCCTCGTCCAGGAGGCGGTGCACGCCGAGGCGAACATCATCTTCGGTGCCGTGATCGACGACACGCTCGGCGACGAGGTGCGCGTCACCGTCATCGCCGCGGGCTTCGACGGCGGAGAGCCGGGCGGGACCGCTCAGGCCGCGATCGCCCAGCCGCGCCAGCAGCAGAGCTCGGCGAGCGAGTCGGCCGTTGAGCCCGTCCCGGCTCCCGCCGCGGCGCCTGCGGCCGGCTCGATCTGGTCGAGCACCCCCGTCGCCGCCCCGGCCCCTGTCGCCGACCCGTCCTTCGACGACGACGACAGCGACCTGGACATCCCCGACTTCCTCAAGTAGTCGTGCCGGATCCGGAGCTGGCCGCGCGCTGGGCCGAGGTCTCCGAGCGGGTCGCCGACGCGACCCGCTCGGCCGGTCGCGAGGCGTCCTCGGTCACGACCATCGTGGTGACCAAGTTCCACCCCGTGTCGCTGCTCCGCGACCTCCTCGAGCTGGGCGTCGTCGACTTCGGCGAGAACCGGCACCAGGAGGCGCAGGAGAAGTCGGCCGAGCTGGCGGGGACCGCTGCGCGCTGGCACTTCATCGGGCAGCTCCAGAGCAAGAAGGCGCGCCAGGTGCGCCGCTACGCCGACGCGGTCCACTCCGTCGACCGGCTCGCGCTCGTCCCGCTGCTGGAGGCGGGGGAGGAGCCGCTCGACGTGTTCCTGCAGGTCAACCTCACCGAGGATCCCGACCGCGGGGGAGCGTCGCCCGCCGACGTCGAGCCCCTCGCCGAGGCTCTCGCCGGGGCGCCCGGCCTCACGCTGCGCGGCGTGATGGCGGTCGCTCCGCTGGACGAGGAGCCCCGTCCGGCTTTCGCCCGGCTCCGGTCGATCTCCGACCGCGTGCGCGCCGTCGAGCCCTCCGCCACGGCGATCTCGGCGGGCATGTCGAACGACTTCGCCGAGGCGATCGCGGAGGGTGCGACACACCTGCGAATCGGATCGGCAATCACCGGAGAACGCCCCGCCCGCACCTAACCTCGTGGTGACCCACCTGTGGGAGCACACACGACACGGAGGACACCCCATGGCCAACCCGCTGAAGAAGACGATGGTCTACCTCGGACTCGCCGACGAAGAGGTCGAGTACGAGCGCGCAGAGCCCGTCGAGGCGGCCCCGGCGACGGTCCACCGCGCACCGGTCTCCCCGGTGCAGCCCGTCCCTCCCGTCGAGCCGGTGCAGCAGCCCCGCGCGACGGTCACCCCGCTCCGCAAGCCCACCCCCCAGACCCCGAAGGCGACGGCACCCGCCGAGATGAACGAGATCCTCACCGTCCACCCGAAGCAGTACCGCGACGCGCAGGTCATCGCGGAGAACTTCCGCGACGGCATCCCCGTGATCATCAACCTCTCGCAGATGAGCGATGCGGACGCCCGCCGCCTCATCGACTTCGCGAGCGGACTCTCGCAGGGCCTCTACGGCCGCATCGAGCGCGTGACGAGCAAGGTCTTCCTGCTCTCGCCGTCGCACATCACCGTCGCCGGCGACTCCGCCTCCGCCGAGAGCGACGCCGACGCGTCGTTCTTCGCGAAGTCCTGATCCCGGGGAGCCCTGGCCCCCGGTGACCTCCGTCGTCTCGCTCCTCGGGAGCGTCCTGTACTTCGTGCTGCTGCTCTACTTCTTCGCGATGTGGGCGCGGTTCGTGCTCGACCTCGTCCGCGTGATCCGACGCGACTGGCGCCCCCGCGGTGCCGGCCTCGTCGCCGCGGAGGGCGTCTACACCGTCACGGACCCGCCGATCGGCTTCTTCCGACGCCTGATCAAGCCGGTCTCGATCGGTCCGATCGCGCTCGATTTCGGCTGGAGCCTCACCATGCTCTGCGTCATCGTGGGCATGTACATCGCCACGTGGCTCCAGCGCGCCTGACCGTCCCTGTATCGTTGGCACGTCCGGACGTTCCCCGCGGTGTCAGCACTGCGCCGTGCGCCTGAAGTTGCTAGCTTTAGTCGCGCGTTGTTAAACGTGTACCTACTTGAAATCGAAGGTGGAAAGCCATGGCGCTCACTCCCGAAGACGTTGTCAACAAGCGGTTCCAGCCGACCAAGTTCCGTGAGGGATACGACCAGGACGAGGTCGACGACTTCCTCGACGAGGTCGTCGTGGAGCTCCGCCGCCTGAACCAGGAGAACGAGGAGCTTCGTCAGCGCCTCTCCTCCGGCGACAGCCGCCCGTCGGACGCCCGAGTCCCCGACGCCCCGCGCGAGAGCACTCCTGCTCCCGCCCCGGTGGTCGACGAGGCACCCGAGCCGGAGCCGCAGCCCGAGCCCGAGCCCGAGCCCGAGCCCACCCCGGCTCCCGCACCGGTCGTCGCTCCCGTCAGCTCCTCGCAGTCGGCTCCGGTCGACGAGGCCGAGAGCTCCAGCGGACTCCTGCAGCTCGCCCGCCGCCTCCACGAGGAGCACGTGCGCGAGGGTGCCGAGAAGCGCGACGCTCTCGTCGCCGAGGGCCGTGCCACGGCCGCCCGCATCGTCGCCGAGGCCGAGGCCAAGCAGCGCCAGCAGGTCGCGAAGCTCGAGGAGGAGCGCGCGACGGTCGAGCACCGCATCGACGAGCTCCGCACCTTCGAGCGCGAGTACCGCCAGAAGCTGAAGAGCTACATCGAGGGCCAGCTCCGCGACCTCGACACCCAGCCGGCGTCGACGGAGTCCTCGCTGTCGGGCTTTGGGGCGTAGTCCCGCCGCAGCGGACGTCAGGCCGAGGGTGCTCGTCACCCTCGGCCTCGTCGCGCTCGCGGTCTTCGCGATCGATCAGACCGCGAAGCTCCTGGTCACGACGAACCTGACCCTGGGCGAGGACGTCCATGTCCTCGGCGACGTCCTGATCCTGCACTACGTGAAGAACCCGGGTGCCGCCTTCTCCCTCGCGAGCGGGTCGACCTGGATCTTCTCGATCATCGCGGCGTGCGTCGTCGTCGCCGTGATCTGGTTCTCGCGCCGGATCCGCTCCACCGCGTGGGGCGTCTTCTTCGGCCTGCTGCTCGGCGGCACCCTCGGCAACCTCTTCGACCGGCTGTTCCGAGAGCCCTCCTTCGGGCTCGGACACGTCGTCGACTTCCTCTTCACGCCGTGGCTGCTCCCGGCGATCTACAACGTCGCCGACATCGCGATCTGCACGGCGATGGCGCTGTTCGTCCTCCTGAGCGTGCGGGGCGTAGGCCTCGACGGCACCCGTGAGCGCGCGGGCCGCGACGAGCAGGACCAGGTCGTGTCCGAGAACGGCGCTCCCGCCGCCCCCGGAGCGGGCGCCCCCGCAGCGGCCTCCTCCGTCGAGGAGGCGGCCCGCGACGCCGACCGCCCCGGCGGACGCTGATGGCGCAGTCCCGAGAGCTGCCGGTCCCGGACGGGCTCGACGGCCTCCGCGTGGACGCGGCCGTCGCGAAGCTGCTCGGCTTCTCGCGCACCTTCGCGGCCGAGGTCGCCGAGGCGGGCGGAGTGAGCGCCGACGGACGGGTCCTCGACAAGAGCGACCGCGTGCACGCAGGCACCTGGCTGAGCGTCGAGTGGAGCCCGCGCGAGGAGCCGCGGATCGTGCCGATGGCGGTCCCCGGCCTCGGCATCGTGCACGACGACGACGACATCGTGGTGATCGACAAGCCCGTCGGAGTGGCCGCGCACCCCGCCGTGGGCTGGGAGGGACCGACGGTGCTCGGCGCCCTCGCCGCCGCGGGCTTCACCGTGTCGACCTCCGGTGCGGCCGAGCGCGCGGGCATCGTGCACCGGCTCGACGCCGGCACGAGCGGCCTCATGGTCGTCGCGAAGTCCGAGCGCGCCTACACGCACCTCAAGCGCGCGTTCCACGACCGCACGGTCGAGAAGGTCTACCACGCGGTCGTGCAGGGCCACCCCGACCCGCTCGCCGGGACGATCGACGCCCCGCTCGGCCGCCACCCGTCCTCGGACTGGAAGTTCGCGGTCCGCGCCGACGGCAAGCCCTCGGTGACCCACTACGAGACGATCGAGGCCTTCCCGTTCGCCTCCCTCCTCGAGATCCACCTCGAGACCGGCCGCACCCACCAGATCCGCGTGCACATGGCCGCCCAGCGCCACCCGTGTGTCGGCGACGCCATGTACGGCGCCGATCCGACCCTCTCGAAGCGGCTCGGCCTCACCCGCCAGTGGCTCGACGCGGTCCGGCTCGGCTTCACCCACCCGGGCTCGGGGGAGTGGGTGCAGTTCGAGGCGTCCTACCCCGACGACCTGGTGCACGCCCTCGAGGTGCTGCGCGGGGAGTGATCCGCGCTCTCCCGGCCGGACCCGCGTCCGGCGCGGTTAGACTTCTTCCCGCCGTGTCCACGGGCCCTCCCGGGTCGCTGGCCATCCCTCCCCTGCCCGCAGTCCGCCGGAGGCGCATCCTTGCCGAGTAACGATTCCTTCGTCCACCTCCACGTGCACAGCGAGTACTCGATGCTCGACGGTGCAGCGCGGGTGAAGCCGCTGATCGACGCGGCGGTCGAGGAGGGCATGCCGGCCATCGCCGTGACCGACCACGGGAACGTGTTCGGCGCCTTCGACTTCTGGCGCACCGCGACGGCGGCGGGGATCAAGCCGATCATCGGCACCGAGGCCTACCTCACCCCGGGGACGCACCGCTCCGACAAGACCCGCATCCGCTGGGGCGACGGCGGAGGGGACGACGTGTCCGGCTCCGGCGCGTACACCCACATGACGCTGCTCAGCTCGACCACGACGGGCATGCACAACCTCTTCCGCCTCTCCTCGCGCGCGTCGATCGAGGGCTACTACTTCAAGCCGCGCATGGACCGCGAGATCCTCTCGCAGTACTCCGAGGGCCTGATCGGCACCACGGGCTGCCCGAGCGGCGAGGTCCAGACGCGCCTGCGCCTCGGCCAGTACAAGGAGGCCCGCCAGGCGGCCGCCGACTATCGCGACATCTTCGGCAAGGAGAACTTCTTCGCCGAGATCATGGATCACGGCCTCGACATCGAGCGGCGGGTGATCGGCGACGTCATCCGGCTCGCGAAGGACCTCGACCTCCCGCTGGTCGCCACCAACGACCTGCACTACACGCACGCGCACGACGCGACCTCGCACGCGGCGCTGCTCTGCGTGCAGTCCGGGACCACCCTCGACGACCCCAAGCGCTTCAAGTTCGACGCGGACGAGTTCTACCTCAAGTCGCCGCGCGAGATGCGCCAGGTCTTCCGCGACCACCCCGAGGCCTGCGACAACACGCTCCTCATCGCGGAGCGCTGCGACGTCCAGTTCGACACCTCGGCGAACTACATGCCCCGCTTCCCGGTGCCGGAGGGCGAGACGGAGGACACCTGGTTCGTGAAGGAGGTCGAGGCCGGACTGCGCGAGCGCTACCCGGACGGCATCTCCCAGGAGGTGCGCGACCGGGCGGACTACGAGACCCGCGTCATCCTGCAGATGGGCTTCCCCGGCTACTTCCTCGTCGTCGCCGACTTCATCAACTGGTCCAAGCGCAACGGGATCCGCGTCGGTCCCGGCCGCGGCTCCGGTGCCGGCTCGATGGCGGCCTACGCCATGAAGATCACCGACCTCGATCCGCTGCGCCACGGCCTGATCTTCGAGCGCTTCCTCAACCCCGACCGCGTCTCCATGCCCGACTTCGACGTCGACTTCGACGACCGTCGCCGCGGCGAGGTCATCCGCTACGTCACCGAGAAGTACGGCGACGAGCGCGTCGCGCAGATCGTCACCTACGGCACCATCAAGGCGAAGCAGGCTCTCAAGGACGCCTCGCGCGTCCTCGGCTTCCCGTTCGGGATGGGCGAGAAGCTGACGAAGGCCATGCCGCCCGCGATCATGGGCAAGGACATCCCGCTCAGCGGCATCAACGACCCCGCCCACGCGCGCTACAAGGAAGCGCTCGACGTGCGCAACGTCATCGCCGAGGACCCGCAGGCCAAGCTGGTCTTCGACACCGCGCTCGGACTCGAGAACCTCAAGCGCCAGTGGGGCGTGCACGCGGCCGGCGTCATCATGTCCAGCGATCCGCTGCTGGACATCATCCCGATCATGAAGCGGGAGCAGGACGGCCAGATCGTCACGCAGTTCGACTACCCCGCGTGCGAGTCGCTCGGGCTGATCAAGATGGACTTCCTGGGGCTGCGGAACCTCACGATCATCGACGACGCCCTCGACAACATCCGCGCCAACCGCGGACAGGACCTCGTGCTCGAGGACCTCGAGCTCGACGACCAGGCCGCCTACGACCTCCTCGCCCGCGGCGACACGCTCGGCGTGTTCCAGCTCGACGGCGGCCCGATGCGCGGCCTTCTCCGACTGATGAAGCCCGACAACTTCGAGGACATCTCCGCGGTCCTCGCGCTCTACCGGCCGGGCCCGATGGGCGCCGACTCCCACACCAACTACGCGCTGCGGAAGAACGGCGTGCAGGAGATCACCCCTATCCATCCGGAGCTCGAGGAGCCGCTCTCGGAGGTGCTCGGAGGGACCTACGGCCTGATCGTGTACCAGGAGCAGGTCATGTCGATCGCGCAGAAGCTCGCGGGCTTCACGCTCGCACAGGCCGACCTGCTGCGGCGCGCGATGGGCAAGAAGAAGAAATCCGAGCTGGACAAGCAGTTCGAGGGCTTCTCGGGCGGCATGATCGCCAACGGCTACTCGATGGAGGCCGTCAAGACCCTCTGGGACATCCTGCTGCCCTTCTCCGACTACGCCTTCAACAAGGCGCACTCGGCGGCGTACGGCGTCGTCTCCTACTGGACGGCGTACCTCAAGGCGCACTACCCCGCGGAGTACATGGCCGCGCTGCTCACCAGCGTCGGCGACTCCAAGGACAAGATGGCCGCCTACCTCAACGAGTGCCGGCGGATGGGGATCAAGGTGCTCCCGCCGGACGTCAACGAGTCGATCGGCTTCTTCACCGCAGTCGGCACCGACATCCGCTTCGGCCTCGGCGCCGTCCGCAACGTCGGCATGAACGTCGTCGAGGGCATCCGGGCCGCCCGCGAGGAGAAGGGGCGCTTCGAGACGTTCCACGACTTCCTCCGCAAAGTGCCGCTGCAGGTGACCAACAAGCGCACCATCGAGTCGCTGATCAAGGCCGGCGCCTTCGACTCGCTCGGCTCGACCCGCCGCGCCCTGGTCGAGGTGCACGAGGACGCCGTCGAGGCGGCGGTGGGGGAGAAGCGCAACGAGGCGAACGGCCAGGTCGGCTTCGACTTCGACAGCCTCTGGGACGAGCCGCAGGCCGCGATCCAGGTGCCCGAGCGGCCCGAATGGGCCAAGCGCGACAAGCTCGCCTTCGAGCGCGACATGCTCGGGCTCTACGTGTCCGACCATCCGCTCGCCGGACTCGAGACCGAGCTCGCCAAGCACTACAGCACCACGATCGCCGACCTGCTGATCTCGGAGACGATCGCCGACGGCGAGACCGTGGTCGTCGCGGGCCTCGTCACGAGCGTCCAGCACCGCATGGCCAAGGCCTCCGGCAACCAGTACGGGATGATCCAGGTCGAGGACTTCGGCGGCGAGATCACCTGCATGTTCATGGGGAAGGCGTACCAGGAGTTCGCCCCGGCGCTCACGAACGACTCCATCGTCGTCGTCAGAGGCCGCGTCAGCATGCGCGACGACGGGATGAACCTGCACGCGTTCAGCCTGTTCGCCCCCGAGATGAGCCAGGACGGCGACTCGGGACCGCTCACCGTCTCGATGCCCGAGTCGCGCGCGACCACCGACACGGTCTCGCAGCTCAGCGACGTGCTCATCCGCCACTCCGGCCAGACCGAGGTGCGGCTGAAGCTCATCAAGGGCGACACGGCCCGCGTGTTCGAGGTGCCGTTCCCCGTGCGCATCACCCCGGACCTCTTCGGCGAGCTGAAGAGCCTGCTGGGGCCGAACTGTCTGTATTGAATTCCGAGCCGGTCCCCGACCGGCTCGGCGCGGTCGGCTGGGGAGGGTGGCCGGGTTCGTGAGAGCGTCATGCGTCCGGCTACGACGATCCGCTGGCACGCGGATCGCCGGTTCGCCGTGCCTGTGGCGAGCCGGTCCCTGCCCGGCTCGGCGCGGTCGGCTGGGGAGGGTGGCCGGGTCGGTGAGAGCGTCGTGCGTACGGCTACGACGATCCGCTGACACGCTGATCGCCGGTTCGCGGTGTCTGTGGCGAGCCGGTCCCTGCCCGGCTCGGCGCTGTCGGTGACCAGGACCGCGGAGGCGGCCTCGTCGTGCTCGGCCTGGCTGACCAGGTCGGCGGCGACCAGGCGCGGGTCGGCGGAGTCGTCGGCGATCACGAGGATCTCGGTCGGGCCCGCCTCGGAGTCGATGCCGACCTGCCCGAGCACCTGGCGCTTCGCGGTGGTGACCCAGACGTTGCCCGGCCCGGTGATGATGCTGACGGGGTCCAGCCCAATCGAGTCGACGCCGTAGGCCAGTGCGGCGACGGCTCCGGCGCCTCCGACCGCGTAGACCTCGTCGATGCCGAGCAGAGCGGCCGCCGCGAGGATCGTGGGGTGGACGGAGCCGCCGAACGCCTTCTGCGGCGGCGAGACCAGGGCGATGGAGGCGACTCCGGCGGCCTGCGCGGGCACGGCGTTCATGACGACGCTCGAC
>NZ_PSVX01000030.1:0-47062 GCF_002932695.1 Rathayibacter sp. AY1D2
CCGGTAGGTCCCGTCGGCCTGCCAGCGGAGGCCCCACGTGCCCTCCAGGCCCTCGAGGGCGGGCTTCGCGGGGAGGCGGTCGGCGAGGGTCAGGGGGTAGGTCACGTGCGGTCTCCTGGCAGTGCTGCTGGTCTGCACGAGGACGGCCCGCCCGGATCTCAGACCCCGGGCCGGGTCGCGGTACCACCTCGCTTGGACCGGTCGGCCGGTCGCTCCCGGAGGAGTGCCCGCTGACGCGTTCCCACTCGATCGGCTGTCACGGGCCGCACCCGTCCGGTTCTACTGGGCGCAGGCCGGAGCCGGCGCCGTTCTTCCGGAGACTCACCGGTGATGGCCGGGTCGAAGTCGTCCGGCGCTATCCTAGCGCGTCGGGGGAAGCGGAGCAGGAGCGGGTCATGGTGCGAGGAGTGCAGCGCGGACGGCCCCGCGCGTCGTCGCGCTCCATGCTCGAGGACGCCGCACTGGACCTCTTCGTCGAGCAGAGCTACGCGGGCACGACGATCGAGCAGATCGCTCAGCGCGCGGGCGTCTCGCGCAACACCTTCTTCAACTACTTCGAGTCCAAGAGCGACGTCTTCTGGGTCCTGGTCGACGACCGGCTGGCCGAGCTCCCGGAGGCGCTGGCCAAGACGGCGGCAGAGGCGCCGGTGATGGACGCGCTCGGCGACGCGCTGCTCGCGATCGGCTCCGGCTTCGGACCCGCGACGGTGCCGTGGGTGCTCACCCAGTCCGACATGATCGGCAGCGTCCACGAGCTGCAGGCGTCGGCCCTCGGCCGCCTCGCCCGGCAGGCGGCCGTCATCGCCCGCTTCGTGGAGGAGCGGAGCGCGCGCCCGCTGCCCTCGCACCTCTCGCGCGCCATCGCCTACGCGAGCGTCGGAGCCGCGGTGGCGGCCGTGCAGGCGTGGGCCGCGGCGGGCCCCACCCGCGGCGAGCTCGTGCCCTATCTCGACGAGGCGCTCGCGCCCGTCCGCGCCGGCTTCACCCCCGTCGTCGACTGACCCGGCTCCCGCCGCTCCGGTAGAATCGTCGCGGCCGGCGGGCGACTCGCCCCGGAGCCCCCATCCAGGCACCATCACCACCGACACGGTGCCGCCCATAGCGAACCGGAGCATCATGACCCTCGCCGACCGCCTCCCCGCGAAGCCCGCCCTCGAGGGCCTGGAGGGCACGTGGGGCCTCCGCTGGCAGGCCGACGGGACCTACCGGTTCGACCGCACCGGCCTCACCCGCGCCGACGTCTACTCGATCGACACCCCGCCGCCCACCGCGTCCGGGTCGCTGCACATCGGGCACGTCTTCTCCTACACGCACACCGACGTCGTCGCGCGGTTCCAGCGGATGCGCGGCAAGAGCGTCTTCTACCCGATGGGCTGGGACGACAACGGCCTGCCCACCGAGCGCCGCGTGCAGAACTACTACGGTGTGCGCTGCGACCCGACGCTCCCCTACGAGCCCGGCTTCACGCCTCCGTTCGAGGGCGGCGACAACAAGAGCAGCAAGGCCGCCGACCAGAAGCCGATCTCGCGCCGCAACTTCGTCGAGCTGTGCGAGCGCCTCACCGTCGAGGACGAGAAGCAGTTCGAGGACGTCTGGCGGGCCCTGGGCCTGTCCGTCGACTGGTCGCAGAGCTACCGGACCATCGGCGACGAGTCGCAGGCCGCCTCGCAGCGCGCCTTCCTCCGCAACCTCGCCCGCGGCGAGGCCTACCAGGCGCAGGCCCCGACGCTCTGGGACATCACCTTCCGGACCGCCGTCGCCCAGGCGGAGCTCGAGGACAAGGACCAGCCCGGCGCCTACCACCGCCTCGGCTTCCACCGCGAGGGCGGCGAGGACGTCTTCATCGAGACGACCCGTCCCGAGCTGCTGCCGGCCTGCGTCGCCCTCGTCGCGCACCCCGACGACGAGCGCTACCAGGCGCTGTTCGGCACCACCGTCCGCACGCCGCTCTTCGACGTCGAGGTCCCGGTGCTCGCGCACCACCTCGCGCAGAAGGACAAGGGCTCGGGCATCGCGATGATCTGCACCTTCGGCGACATCACGGACGTGGTCTGGTGGCGCGAGCTCGACCTGCCCAACCGCGCGATCATCGGCTTCGACGGTCGCCTGATCTCGGAGGCGCCCGCCGCGATCACGAGCGACGGGGGCCGCGCCGCGTACGAGCAGCTCGCCGGCAAGACCGTCTTCTCCGCGAAGCAGGCCGTCGTGGCACTGCTGAAGGAGTCCGGCGAGATGGTCGGCGACCCGCGCCCCATCACCCACCAGGTGAAGTTCTTCGAGAAGGGCGACAAGCCGCTCGAGATCGTGTCGACCCGCCAGTGGTACATCGGCAACGGCGCTCGCGACGCGGTGCTCAAGGAGCGCCTGCTGGAGCTCGGCCGCGACGTGCGCTTCGTGCCGGAGTTCATGCGCGTCCGCTACGAGAACTGGGTGAACGGCCTCTCCGGCGACTGGCTGATCTCGCGCCAGCGCTTCTTCGGCGTGCCGATCCCGGTGTGGTACCCGCTCGACGGCGACGGCAACCCCGTCTTCGACTCCCCGATCGTGCCGGACGAGGCGGCGCTGCCGGTGGATCCCTCCAGCGACCCGGCCCCCGGCTACACGGAGGACCAGCGCGGAGCGGCGGGCGGCTTCCAGGGCGAGCTCGACGTGATGGACACCTGGGCGACCTCCTCGCTGACCCCGCAGCTCGCGGGCGGCTGGGAGCGGGACGACGAGCTCTGGCAGCTGGTCGCTCCCTACGACCTGCGCCCGCAGGGCCAGGACATCATCCGCACCTGGCTCTTCTCGACCCTCCTGCGCTCGCAGCTCGAGGACGGCCGCGCCCCGTGGAGCACGGCGACCGTGTCCGGCTTCATCGTCGACCCCGACCGCAAGAAGATGTCGAAGTCGAAGGGCAACGTGGTCACTCCCGCCGCGATGCTCGAGCAGCACGGCTCGGACGCGGTCCGCTACTGGGCCGCCTCCTCGCGCCTGGGCACCGACGCGGCCTTCGACCCGCAGAACCCGACGCAGATCAAGATCGGCCGCCGACTGGCGATCAAGATCCTCAACGCGGCGAAGTTCATCCACGGCTTCCCTCTCGCCGAGGGCGCCGAGGTCACCGACTCGCTCGACCTCAGCATGCTGGCCACCCTCGACACCGTGGTCGCCGACGCGACGACGGCGCTCGAGAACTACGACCACGCCCGCGCCCTCGAGACGACGGAGGCGTTCTTCTGGACGTTCTGCGACGACTACCTGGAGCTGGTGAAGGAGCGCGCGTACAGCGAGGACGGCGCGTCCGCCGCGGCCGCCCTGCACCGGGCGCTCGACGTCCTCCAGCGCCTGTTCGCGCCGTTCCTGCCGTTCGCGACGGAGGAGACCTGGTCGTGGTCGCACGACGACTCGGTGCACCTGCGCCCCTGGCCGGCCGTCGAGGGCCTGGGCGGCGACCCCGCCGTCCTGGCCACGGCGAGCTCGGTCCTCACGGCCATCCGGCGCGCGAAGACCGATGCGAAGGCCTCGCAGAAGACGCCGGCCCGCTCCGCCCTGGTGACGGCGCCCGCCGAGCTCGTCGCGTCTCTCCGACTCGCCGCGGGAGACCTCGCGGCCGTCGGCAGGATCGCGACGCTCGACTTCGCCGAGGGCGACGCCGTCGCGGTCGGCATCGAGCTCGAGACCGAGGCGTAGCGCCGCTCCCGGGAGGCGGGAATGGTCCCGCCTCCCTCCCCACCGTCGAGAGGACCCCTCCCATGCAGCTCGGAACCCGCTGGTCGGTCGGCCAGGTGCCGCCGCAGACCCTCCCCGAGATCGTCGTCACCGCCATCGGCGACGTCGAGGGCGAGCTCACCGCGGCCGGCACGGCGACCGCCGACTGGCGCTGGACGCTCACCTGGCTCGAGGGCAGGCCCGTCCTCGAACTCGACGACGGCACGACGATCACCTACCGTCCTGACGATGATGCTGCCTACATCACGCAGCCGCAGGGCCGCGTGGAGGGCGAGGACGACGACGACTGGGGCTGACGCCCCTTCGCGGCGCGGTCGTCGAGTCCGGTGAGCGCGCGCGTCCTGCGATCCTGAGTCGGAGCCCTCTCCCCCGCTCGCGCTCTAGGCTCGCAGGATGAGCGCACCCGATCCCGTCGCCGTCCTGCTCGAGCCGAGCGGACTCCCCCACGGGCTCCCCGACTTCGCCGCCGTCGACCCCGAGGCCTACCGCCCGGCGTTCCTCGAGGCCCTCCGCCGGCACCGCGCCGAGATCGACGCGATCGCCGGCGCCTCCGAGCCGCCGACCGTCGAGAACACCCTCGTCGCCCTCGAGCGGGCGGGCCGCGAGCTGCGCCGGGTGAGCGCCGTCTTCTTCACCGTCGCCGCCTCCGACCGCACTCCGCTCACCGACGCTCTGGAGGCCGAGCTCGCTCCGCTGCTCTCGGCCCACAGCGATGCGATCAGCCTCGACCCGCGCCTGTTCGCCCGTCTCCGCGCTCTCGCCGAGCAGTCGACGGAGCTCGACCTCGACGCCGAGACGGCCTACCTCCTCGAGCGGAGGATCACCGGGTTCGAGCGCTCCGGTGCGCTCCTCGACGACGCGGGGAAGGCACGGCTCGGCGAGCTGAACGAGCAGCTGTCGACCCTGACCACGCGCTTCGAGAAGGACCTGCTCGCCGAGTCGAACGACCGGGCGGTCCTCCTCGAGGACGTCGCCGGCCTCGACGGGCTCGACGAGTCCGACGTCTCGGCCGCCGCGCGCGCCGCCGCCGACCGCGGCGTCGACGGCTGGCTGATCACCCTGCCCCTCTACTCCGGCCACCCCTGGCTCGCGCGTCTGCGCGACCGCGGCGTCCGCGAGCGCGTCCTGCGCGCCTCTGTCGGCCGCGGTGCCGAAGGCGGGCCGCACGACACCACCGCGACTCTGCAGCAGATCGTCGCGCTGCGGGCCGAGCGCGCAGCTCTGCTGGGCGCGGCCTCGCACGCCGATTTCGTGATCTCGGGCCAGACCGCGGGCTCGCCGGAGCGCGTCCTGTCGCTGCTGCGCGAGCTCGCCGCTCCCGCCGCCCGGAACGCGAGGATCGAACTCGAGCGGATGCAGGCCTCCGCCGACGCCGAGCAGGACGCCGCCGGAGCGCCGCGCTTCACGATCGAGGCGTGGGATCGCGCCTACTACGAGGAGCGCGTGCGGTCGGAGAGCTACTCCGTCGACTCCAGCGCACTGCGTCCCTTCTTCGAGCTGGAGCGGGTGCTCCGGCACGGCGTGTTCGCCGCCGCCACCGGTCTCTACGGCGTCCGCTTCTCGGAGCGGAGCGACCTGGCCGGCTACAGCGAGCACGTCCGCGTGTTCGAGGTGCACGAGGAGGACGGGACGCCGCTGGGCCTGTTCCTGCTCGATCCCTTCACCCGCGACTCGAAGCGCGGCGGGGCGTGGATGAACTCCCTGTCCAGCCGCACCTCGCTGCTCGGCGACTCCGCCGTCGTCGTGAACAACCTGAACCTGTCGGCTCCGGGCGCGGGCGAGCCCGCCCTTCTCAGCCTCGACGAGGTGGAGACGCTGTTCCACGAGTTCGGGCACGCCCTGCACGGCCTGTTCGCGAGCACGCGGTACCCGCGCTTCGCCGGTACCGCGGTGTTCCGGGACTTCGTCGAGTTCCCGAGCCAGGTGAACGAGACGTGGGTGCACCGCCCCGGGCTCCTCGCCGAGTACGCCCGCCACGTCGAGACCGGCGAGGCCCTGCCCGCGGGGACCGTCGAGCGCCTCGAGGCGTCCGCGCTGTGGGGCGAGGGCTTCGCGACGAGCGAGTACCTGGCGTCCGCCCTGCTCGACCTCGCCTGGCACTCCCTGCCGGCCCCGGTCGAGCCGCGCGACGCGGCCGCCTTCGAGCGCGACGTGCTCGACGGCGCGGGCCTCCTCCTTCCCGCCGTGCCGCCCCGCTACCGCAGCACGTACTTCGCGCACGTCTTCTCCGGCGGCTACTCCGCGGGCTACTACTCCTACATCTGGAGCGAGATCCTCGACGCGGACACGGTCGAGTGGTTCGAGGAGAACGGCGGCCTCGACCGCTCGGCGGGCGAGCGCTTCCGCCGCGGGGTGCTCGAGCTCGGCGGCTCCCGCGATCCGCTCGACGCGTACCGCGCGTTCCGCGGGCGGGATGCGCGGACCGAGCCGCTGCTCGCGCGCCGCGGCCTCCTCTAGCGGCGCCGGGGGACGAGCCAGGCGAGGAGGACGAGTCCCACGACCAGGCCCCAGAACGCCGATCCGATCCCCGCGATGGTCGTGCCGGAGGCTGTGACCAGGAGCGTCGCCGCCGCCGGCAGCCGCAGCCGCGCGTCCTCCACAGCGGCCTGCACCGCCGACACGAACACCCCCAGCAGCGCCAGACCGGCGACCGCCTCGATCAGCAGCGGGCTCGCGGAGGACACCAGCGCGGCGGCCGCTCCGGCGAACACGCCCAGCACGAGGTAGGAGGCGCCCGCCGAGACCGAGGCGACCCAGCGCTGCTCCGGCCGCGGCGAGGCCTCGGGACCCGCGGTCAGCGCGGCGCTGAGCGCG
This sequence comes from Rathayibacter sp. AY1D2, assembly GCF_002932695.1. Classification (NCBI taxonomy): domain Bacteria; kingdom Bacillati; phylum Actinomycetota; class Actinomycetes; order Micrococcales; family Microbacteriaceae; genus Rathayibacter; species Rathayibacter sp. AY1D2. The sequence goes on from NZ_PSVX01000030.1 coordinate 6,526, forward strand.
GCGTAGTTGATCGGCACGCCGCCGAAGATCGCCGAGACCCCGGAGAGAGCACCGGTCGAGACGATCCCGGGACGCGAGTGGGCCGCGAAGCCGAAGCTCGTCAGCACCGCGATGCCCGGGATGTTCTGCCCGGCCATGGTGACCACGTAGAGCGGCAGGCCGATCCCGACCATCGCTCCGATCTCGAACACCGGAGCGACGAACTGCGGCACGGGGAGCAGCGGCGCACCGGCGAGTGCCGCGCCGTCCGTCACGATCAGCAGCACGATCGCCAGGGCGATCGCGGCCGGCACCGCCCAGCGGGGCAGGAGCCGCAGGAGCAGCAGCCAGAGCAGGATCACCGGCAGCGCGAGCGCGGGGATCTCGACCGCCGCGCGCACCGGCGCCAGGACGAGCGGGAACAGGATGCCCGCGAGCATGGCGTTCGCGAGCGGCCGCGGGATGCGCGCGACGAGCCTCCCGAGCGCCGGCCACAGCCCGGTGACCACCAGCAGAGCGGAGGCGACCAGGAACGCCCCGACCGCGCGGTCGAAACCACCGGGGAGCGTCGCGGTCGCGGCCAGCAGGGCGGCTCCCGGCGTGCTCCAGGCGAAGGTCATCGGCACGCGGTAGCGGATGCTCAGCACGATGCAGAGGACCCCCTGCAGCACGCAGACCGCGAGGAGGCCCGACGCGGCCTGCGCGTCGGTGGCGCCCACCGCGACCACCCCGGCGAGCACGATCGCGAACGAGCTCGAGAAGCCGGTCAGGGCGGCGACGATCCCGGCGAGCAGCGGCTGGACGATGGCGGAGCCTCCCGGAGGATCGACCGGCACCGAGGCGACCGGACGCGCCGTCGGCGCGCTCCGCCAGGTTAGGGAAGCGGGAGCGCCTCGCCCGACGATCCGCCGGGCCAATCGCGGTGAACTGGCAGAGCGGGGCGGGGAGCGACTAGGCGCTCTTCTCCTGGCGACGGGGAGCGTGGGGGACGATCGTCGGGGCCGCGTTGTCGAGCACCGCGGCGCGGGTGACGACGACCCGAGCCACCTCGTCCGAGGAGGGCACCTCGAACATGATCGGGCCGAGCACCTCCTCGAGGATCGCGCGCAGTCCGCGGGCCCCGGTCTGGCGGAGGACCGCCAGGTCCGCGATGGCCTCGAGAGCGCCCCGGTCGAACTCGAGCTCGACGCCGTCGATCTCGAACATCCGCTGGTACTGCTTCACGAGCGCGTTGCGCGGCTCGGTGAGGATCTGCATGAGCGCGTCCTGGTCGAGCTGCGTGACCGTCGTCACGACGGGGAGACGCCCGATGAACTCGGGGATCAGCCCGAACTTGTGCAGGTCCTCCGGGAGGACCTCGCTGAAGATGTTGATCTCGTCTTCCTTGTTGTGCAGCGGGGCGCCGAAGCCGATGCCGCGCTTGCCTGCCCGCGACGAGATGATGTCCTCCAGCCCGGCGAAGGCGCCGGCGACGATGAAGAGGACGTTCGTCGTGTCGATCTGGATGAACTCCTGGTGCGGGTGCTTCCGCCCGCCCTGCGGGGGCACGGAGGCGACGGTGCCCTCGAGGATCTTGAGCAGTGCCTGCTGCACTCCCTCGCCCGAGACGTCGCGCGTGATCGAGGGGTTCTCGGCCTTCCGCGCGATCTTGTCGACCTCGTCGATGTAGATGATGCCGGTCTCGGCACGCTTGACGTCGTAGTCGGCGGCCTGGATGAGCTTGAGGAGGATGTTCTCGACGTCCTCGCCGACGTAGCCCGCCTCGGTGAGGGCCGTGGCGTCCGCGACGGCGAAGGGCACGTTGAGGCGCTTCGCGAGGGTCTGGGCGAGGTAGGTCTTCCCGCATCCCGTGGGGCCGATGAGCAGGATGTTGCTCTTGGCGATCTCGACCTCGTCGTGGATCGCGTCGGCGGCGGTGATGGTGTTGCGGGCGCGCACGCGCTTGTAGTGGTTGTACACGGCGACGGCGAGGGCCTTCTTGGCCTGCTCCTGCCCGATCACGTACTCCTCGAGGAAGCCGAAGATCTCCTTCGGCTTCGGGAGGTCGAACTCGTGGCTCGTCTCCTCGCTCGACTCGGAGAGGCGCTCCTCGATGATCTCGTTGCAGAGCTCGACGCACTCGTCGCAGATGTAGACGCCCGGTCCCGCGATGAGCTGCTGGACCTGCTTCTGGCTCTTGCCGCAGAAGGAGCACTTCAGCAGGTCGGCGCTTTCGCCAATACGTGCCACGGGGATGCCCCACTTCCTTGTCGTGCGTCTGTCGTGCGTCGGTCGGTCGTGCAACGGAGCCCGGAGCTCCGGCCGGTGCGAGCGGGACGAGCCCCCTGACACTGCTCCGAGCCTAGCCGCTGAGCCGCGAGGGCTCGGCAGGCGGGCCGGATTCGCCGTGCCTTGCGCCTCGTGTGGCGCTTTGCTACGGCGACGGAGGACGCAGAGAGGGGCCGGGCGGCGGATCGCTCCGCCACCCGGCCCCTCCCGGACGCCCTACGCCGTGAGAGCCGGCAGGCTCTTGCGGCTGGTGAGCACCTGGTCGATCAGCCCGTACTCGAGCGCGTCGCTCGCGCCGAGGATCTTGTCGCGGTCGATGTCCTTCTTGACCTGCTCGATCGAGCGGTTCGAGTGGTGCGACAGCGTCTCCTCGAGCCACTCGCGCATGCGCATGATCTCGGCGGCCTGGATCTCGATGTCCGAGGCCTGGCCCCCGCCCTGCTGCACGGCGGGCTGGTGGATGAGGATGCGCGCGTTCGGCAGCGCGAGGCGCTTGCCGGGCGTTCCCGCGGCGGTGAGCACGGCGGCGGCCGAGGCGGCCTGGCCGAGCACGACGGTCTGGATGTGCGGGCGGATGTACTGCATCGTGTCGTAGATCGCCGTCATCGCGGTGAAGGATCCACCGGGCGAGTTGATGTACATGACGATGTCGCGGTCCGGGTCCTGGCTCTCGAGCACGAGGAGCTGGGCCATGATGTCGTCCGCGGAGGCGTCGTCGACCTGGACGCCGAGGAAGATGATGCGGTCCTCGAAGAGCTTGGCGTACGGGTCCTGGCGCTTGTAGCCGTAGGCCGTGCGCTCCTCGAACGTGGGGAGGATGTAGCGCGAGGACGGTGCGGCTCCGGAGCCGAACGCCGTTCCGCCGAAGGTGGGTGTGGTCATTGTCTGTTCCTGATCTCTCGGCGCGTTCGCTGGACTACTCGTCGATGGCGGTTCCGCCACCGCCGGCCACGTCGGTCGCCGACGAGCGGATGTGGTCGACGAAGCCGTAGGCCAGGGCCTCCTCGGCGCTGAACCAGCGGTCGCGGTCGCCGTCCTCGTTGACCTGCTCGACGGTCTTGCCGGTCGCCTTGGCGGTGATCTCGGCGAGGCGCTTCTTCATGTCGAGGATGAGCTGCGCCTGGGTCTGGATGTCGGAGGCCGTGCCGCCGAAGCCGCCGTGCGGCTGGTGGAGGAGCACCCGCGCGTTCGGGGTGATGTAGCGCTTGCCCTGGGTTCCGGCGGTGAGGAGCAGCTGGCCCATGGAGGCCGCCATCCCGATGCCCACGGTCACGATGTCGTTCGGGACGAACTGCATCGTGTCGTAGATCGCCATGCCCGCGGTGATGGAGCCGCCGGGCGAGTTGATGTAGAGGTAGATGTCCCGCTCGGAGTCCTCGGCTGCCAGGAGCAGGAGCTTCGCGGCGATCTCGTTCGCGTTCTCGTCGCGCACCTCGGAACCGAGCCAGATGATCCGGTCCTTGAGCAGGCGGTCGAAAACACTGTTGGGCATAACCATGTCGGCCATGTATTGCTCCGTTTCAGTTGTCGCTTCGGAGGCGAATCTATCGGACGCCGCCAGGCCGATCCGGCCGTGTTCGCCCGGGGCGGAGCGGGAGTCGCCCGTGTTCGCCCGGGGCGGACCGGAGCCCCGCAACGAGAGGAGCCGCCCTCCGACGGATCGGGGGGCGGCTCCTGACGTGCTCGCGGGGACTACTCCGCGGCCGGGGTCTCCTCGGCGGGAGCGGCGGCCTTCTTCTTGGCCGGCGCGCGCTTCTTCTTGGGGGCCGGGGCGGGCTCCTCCTCGGCGGCGGGCTCCTCGGCGACGGGCTCGGCGGGGACCTCGGCGTCGGCGGCGGCCTGAGCCTCCTCCGCGACCTCGGTCTCGTCCGAGGCGACGGCCTCGTCGGAGGCCTCGACGGCCTCGTCGTCACCGGGGACCGCGGTGAACGCGGTCAGGTCGACGGCGTTGCCCTCGGTGTCGGTGACCTTCGCCTTGCCGAGGACGATCGCGAGCGCCTTGTTGCGGGCGACCTCGCCGACCATCTGGCCGATCTGGTTGTTCTCGGACAGGATCTTGATGAACTCGTTCGGCTCCATGCCGTACTGCGCCGCACCCTGGATGAGGTACTGCGTGAGCTCGTCCTGGCTGACCTGGACCTTCTCCTGCTCGACGACGTGGTCGAGGAGGATCTGGGTCTTGAAGGTCTTCTCGCTGGCCTCCTTGACCTCGGCGCGGTGCTCGTCGTCCTCGAGGCGGTTCTCGCCCTCGAGGTGGCGGTGCACCTCGTCCTCGACGAGACCGGCGGGCACGGGCACCTCGACGAGGGCGAGCAGCGCCTCGACGAGCTTCTCGCGGGCCTCGCCGCCCTGGCCGAAGGTCTTCTGCTGAGCGGCCTGCTCCTTGAGCGACTCGCGCAGCTCGGCGATGGTGTCGAACTCGCTGGCGATCTGCGCGAAGTCGTCGTCGGCCTCGGGGAGCTCGCGCTCCTTGACGGCGGTGAGCGCGACGGCGATCTCGGCCTGCTCGCCGGCGTGGTCGCCGCCGAGCAGCGGAGCGGTGAACGTGGTGCTCTCGCCCGCGGTGAGCGAGTCGAGCGCCTCGTCGATGCCCTCGATCAGCTCGCCCGAGCCCAGCTCGTAGGAAATGGCGTTGGCGGTGTCGACCTCGACGCCGTCGATGGAGGCGACCAGGTCGATCTGCGCGAAGTCGCCGTTCTTCGCCGGGCGGTCCACGGTGACCAGGGTGCCGAAGCGGCTGCGGAGCTTGTCCAGCTCGGCGTCGACGTCGGCGTCGGTGACCTCGGCCGCCTCGACGGTGAGCTCGATGCCGTCGTAGTCCGGGACGGTGATCTCGGGGCGCACGTCGACCTCGATGGCGAGCTCGAGGTCGCCGGTGAAGTCCTTGTCGCTCGGCCAGGCGACGATGTCGGCCTGCGGGCGGCCCAGGGGGCGGACCTCGGTCTCGCGGACGGCCTCGCGGTAGAAGCCGTCGAGGCCCTCGTTGACCGCGTGCTCGAGCACCGCGGCCTTGCCGACGCGCTGGTCGACGATGGCGGGCGGGACCTTGCCCTTGCGGAAGCCGGGGACGTTGATCTGCTCGGCGATGTGGCCGTAGGCGTGCGTGATGCTGGGGCCGAGCTCGTCCGGGGTGACCGAAATCGCGAGCTTCACGCGGGTCGGGCTCAGCTGTTCTACCGTGGTCTTCACGTGAGGGGATCTCCTGTGCTGGTTGGTGTCGGCGCCGGATGACGGTCGTCACGGGTCGATGTCGTCACGATGAGTACTCGTGGTCGGGGCGACAGGATTCGAACCTGCGACCTCCCGCTCCCAAAGCGGGCGCTCTAGCCAAGCTGAGCTACGCCCCGGATGCGCGGGCCTGGGCACCGTGCGTGAGACTCTCGTCGAGCCGTCCCCGCACGTGCGCTTGCGCGACACGCCGAAATGGCCTTCGCAAGTGTACTGCACCGCGGCAGCGGCGACCGGAACCGCACGGCGGAGGACGACCGGGGTGTCCACGGTGCTCGCGCGATGTACTACGCTGTCCTGGTGCCCGGTCGAGAGACCCGGTCGCACCGGTTCGCGGTCGTCAGACCAGCGATTCGGGGCTGTAGCTTAGTGGTAAAGCCTCTGTCTTCCAAACAGATGATGCGAGTTCGATTCTCGTCAGCCCCTCTCCTCTCGAAGAGCCCCGGACGTCCGGGGCTCTTCGTCGTTCCGGGCGTGCTCAGCCGACCGCGCCGCGGTGCTCCTCCGTCAGGACGAGGTACGTGGCGGCGTTCCGGCGGATGCCCTCGCGCTCCTCCTCCGTCAGCTCCCGCCGGACCCTCCCGGGGACGCCCGCCACCAGCGAGCCCGGCGGGACGACCGTCCCCTCGAGGACGACGGCGCCCGCGGCGATCAGCGAGCCGGTGCCGACGACGGCCCCGTTCAGGACGGTCGCGCTCATGCCGACCAGCACGTCGTCCTCGAGGGTGCAGCCGTGCAGCACGGCGTTGTGCCCGACCGAGACTCCGGCGCCGATGACCGCGTCGTAGTCGGCGTCGACGTGGACGACGACGCCGTCCTGGAGGTTGCTGCGGGCGCCGAGCTCGATCCGCGCGTGCTCGGCGCGCAGGACGGCGCCGTACCAGACGCTCGCCCGCTCCCCCAGGCGCACGGAGCCGATCACGGTGGCGCCCGGAGCGACCCACGCGGTGTCGGCGATCTCCGGGGCGCGTCCCCCGGTCAGGGCGAGGACGCGGGCGCCCTCCGCGGGACTCGACGGCATCGGGTTCTCCTCTTCTCCGGTGGTCAGCGCCCGGCGCGCAGGAAGGCGAGGACCGCCAGCACCCGCCGGTGGTCGGAGCCCGAGTCCTCGAGCCCGAGCTTCTGGAAGATCGCGGTCACGTTCTTCTCCACGGCGCCCACGCCGACGAAGAGAGCGGAGGCGATGCCCGCGTTCGTGCGCCCCTGGGCCATCTGCTCCAGCACCTCCCGCTCCCGCGGGGTCAGCGAGGCGAGCGGGTCGCGGTTGCGCTGCAGGAGCGAGGCGACGACCTGCGGGTCGAGGACGGTTCCGCCCGCCGCGACGCGCTCGACGGCGTCGCGCAGCTCCTCCACGGAGGCGACCCGGTCCTTCAGGAGGTAGCCGAGTCCGCCGTCGCCGGAGCCGAGCAGCTCCTGCGCGTAGGTGACCTCGACGTACTGGCTGAGCAGCAGGACCGACACCTGCGGGTAGCGCCGGCGGATCTCCAGCGCCCCGCGGACGCCCTCGTCGCGGAAGGTCGGCGGCATCCGGACGTCGAGCACGACGACGTCGACGCCGGCTGGGTCCCGCGCCAGATCGGCGAGCAGGGCGTCCGCGTCCCCGAAGGCGCCGACGGAGGCGAACCCCGCGTCCCCGAAGAGGCGGACCAGGCCCTCGCGCAGGAGGACCGAGTCCTCGGCGATGGCGACGCGGATCACGGGCACGCCCTCAGGATAGGACGGCCGGGCGGTAGGGGACGTGCACCCCGACCGTGGTCGGCCCGCCGACCGGCGACTCCACGCTCAGGATCCCGCGCAGGCCCCGGACGCGCCCGCCGACCCCCTCGAGACCGTGACCGGCGACCGGCGACGCCCCGCCGACTCCGTCGTCGACCACCCAGGCGTCGAGCCAGCGCTCCCCCGGAGCGCCGGAGTCGCGGGTGTCGAGGTGCACCCGCACCGATCGGGCACCGGAGTGCTTGGAGACGTTGGCGAGCAGCTCGGCGACGACGAAGTAGACGCTGCGCTCGACCTCGGGCGGCACGTCCGCCACGGGGTGCTCGGTGAGGACCTCGACCGGCACCGGGCTGAGCTCGGCGAGCGAGTGCACCGCCGCCTCGAAGCCCCGGTCCTGCAGGATCGGCGGCGCCACTCCGCGGGAGAGGGCGCGCAGCTCGTCGAGCGCGGCGCGCACGTGCTCGCGAGCCTCGTCGACCAGGCGGGCGGCGGACTCCGGGTCGGCGGCGAGTCGGTTGCGGGCCGAGGCCAGGTCCATCTGCACCCGGATCAGGCGCTGCTGCGGGCCGTCGTGGATGTCGCGCTCGAGCCGGCGCAGCGCGCGGTCCTCGGCGGCGACGGCTGCGCCGCGGGAGGCGCTCAGCTCGGCGACCTCGCGCTGGAGCGCCTCCGACTCCCACGGGCCGAGCAGGAGACGGTCGACCAGCCAGTGCAGGAGGGAGAGGCCGCGGGTGGCGAACGGCAGGGTCGAGACGAAGAGGACGGTCGTGGCGACCGTCGCCGCGGCGACCAGTCCCGCCGGAGGCTGCGGGGCGCCCAGCAGAGCTGCTCCGCTCTCGGCCAGCAGGCGGGCCGGACCGGGGGCCCCCGTGAGCGCGGCGGCCACCGTGCCCGGGCCCGCCCAGGTCCACAGCGCGAGGAGCAGTCCGGACAGCAGCGCGAGCACCGGAGCCACGACGAGCGTGTGCAGGAGAGCGAGCCAGTAGTGCCCGTCGATCACCGGACCGTAGAGGGCGAAGGTCGAGGGAGTGACGGCGGAGGGCGGTCGCCGCCACTGCGGCCGGGGGACGGCGGGCCGTCCGGCCAGCACGTCGAGGCCGACGGCGGCCCGCGAGAAGAAGCGCGCCGTGTAGAGGGCGGCGGGCAGGAACACCAGGCCGATCAGGACTCCGACGAGCCCGAGCGCGACGGCCAGCGCGACGCCGGCGCAGAAGGCGCCGAGGAGCGCGACCGGGATCGCGGCCACCAGCGCGACCACCTCCCGGGGCAGTCCGCGCCAGAGCCGGAGGTAGGCGCGCGAGGCCTCGCCGAGGGCCGTCGATGCTCCGCTCATCCGCGCCTCCTGTCCGCTCCCGCCGCCGCCGCGACCCGGTCGAGCGTACCGGCGGCACGGCTCCGGGCACCCGGGGGGAAGCCCCCGTGACGCCCCTCCGCGACCGAGGTGAGCCTGTCCTTCACCGGACTGAGCCGAGCCTGCGCTTCCTTGCGGCGCCGGGGGATCTGCGTACTGTTGACGATCAGTCACCCCCTCTCGAAAGGACCAGACGATGTCCACCACGTCCGTCACGTCGCTCACCTCGTCGAACCCGGATGTCGCATCCGGAGTCGCCCAGTTCCTCAGCCCCGTCGTCGTCGAGATGACCGCGCTCGCCGTCAACGGCAAGCAGGCGCACTGGCACGTCCGCGGCGCCAACTTCATCGGCGTCCACGAGCTGCTCGACGCGATCGTCGGCCGCGCCATCGAGTGGGCCGACCTCGCCGCGGAGCGCGTCGTCGCCCTCGGCCTCCCGGTCGACGCCCGCATCCAGACCGTCGCCTCGGAGACGCGGTCCGAACCCCTCACCCCCGGCTTCCAGCGCTCCGAGAACGCGATCGTCGAGATCATCCGCCAGATGGACGTCGCCATCGCGACCGTCAACACGGCGATCGCCGAGCTCGCCGAGATCGACTCGAGCAGCCAGGACGTCGCGATCGAGATCGGCCGCGGCCTCGAGAAGGACCGCTGGTTCCTCTTCGCCCACGTCAGCGAGAGCTGAGCACCACGCCTCGACCGGCCCGCGGATCCTCGGATCCCGCGGGCCGTCGTCGTTCCCGGGCCCGTTCGCGCGATCCGGAGCAGCCGATGTCGCGACGGGCGCGGGTCAGCCGCCGTGCGTGAAGCGGCCCGCCAGGAGGGTCGCGGCGACCGGCATGGATCGGAGGGCTCCCGCGTCGGCGGCGAGCGGATCGCGGTCGACCACCACGAGATCGGCTGGATCGCCGGCCGCGGGCCTGAGCCGGCGCACCCGGGTCGAGGCGACGATCGCCTCCTCGACGCTCACCCGCTGCTCCGGATGCCAGGGCTCGTCGCCGGGCAGCGCCCGCGCGACCGCGGCCGAGATCGCGACCCACGGGTCGAGCGGAGCGACCGGAGCGTCCGAGCCGAGCACCACGCGGGCCCCGGAGTCGAGCAGCGAGCGCAGCGGGAACGCCCGGCCGGTGCGTCCCGGCCAGTACCGCTCCGCCACCTCGCGGTCGTCGAGCGCGTGCGCGGGCTGCACTCCGGCCTCCACGCCGAGCGCGGCGAACCGCGGAAGGTCGGTCTCCGCGAGCAGCTGAGCGTGCTCGATCCGGCCCCCGCCGACCCGGCCGAGCGCGTCCAGAGCCAGCGTCGCCGCGGCGTCTCCGATCGCGTGCACGGTGGAGCGGATGCCCCCGGCGGCCGCGCGGGCGAGCAGCTCGTCCAGCTCGGCGGGCTCCACGGTGAGGACGCCGTAGCCGTCGTGGTCGGCGTACGGGTGGGCGCAGTAGGCGGTCCTCGTGTTGAGGGAGCCGTCGATCAGGACCTTGAGCGGGCCCATCCGCAGCAGGCCGTCACCGCCGTCGAGCTCGTCGCCCGTGCGCAGTCCCTCCGCGAGGGCGCGGTCGAGGTGGTCGCGGTAGACGCCGGTGTCGACGCGGAGGGAGCGGGTTCCGCCGTCGACGCGACGGGTCCAGTCCCCCGCGTTCCAGCGCATCTCGAGGTCGACGACGCCGACCACCCCGCGGGCCGCAGCCCGCCGGGCCGCCGCGTCGGCGAGCGCGTCGAGCTCGTCGTCGCCGAGGGCTCCGAGTGCGGTGACGAGCTCGAAGCAGGCGTCCTCGCGCAGCAGCTCGGGCTCGGGAGCGACGGCGTAGCGCCGGTACGCGGCGGAGTTCAGCCAGGCGCAGTGCAGGTCGCCGCTGATCAGCACGACGGGCCGCTCCGGAGAGACCTCGTCCAGGAGCGCGGTCGTCGGCGGCTCCGGCCAGAGGCCGTCGCGGAAGCCGAAGCCGATCAGCGTGCCGGTAGCGGGCTCCTCCGCCAGGCGACGTCGGACCGCGTCCGCCGTTCCGCGGGCCGAGTCCGCCGACGAGACGTCCAGGCGCGGGGCCGTCATCGCCCACTGGGAGAAGTGGACGTGCTCGTCCCAGAGGCCGGGGAGCACCCAGCGCCCGTCGAGGTCGCGCACCTCGTCGCCCGGGGCGGCGGCGGCGTCCGGTCCGACTGCTTCAACGCGGCCGTCGCGCAGGAGCACGGCACCGGGTCGGGACGAGCCGAGGAGGCGGGCGCCCCGGAGCAGGAGACCGCCGGTCATCGGGCGGCCTCGCGGAGCGCGGGGCGGACGGCTCGGCGGGCGCGGGACCGGGCCGGCGTCTCTCCACCGGCGCTCACGACTGGCACACCGGGCACCAGTAGAGCTTGCGCGCGCCGATCTCCTCGAGCAGCACGTTCGTGCCGCAGACGCGGCAGGGCAGGCCCTCGCGCTTGTAGACGTAGTTGCGCTCGGCGCGGCTGCGGACGGCTTTCGAGCGCTCGGTCTTCGTCAGGCCGCGGCGCGTGATCATCATCCCGGTCCGGATGCCGTCCTCGAGCAGGTCCGCCCAGTCCCGCCACAGCTCCTGTGCGAGCTCCAGCGGCACCTGCTTGCCGGGAGTGTGCGGGTCGAGGCCGGCGCGGTAGAGCAGCTCCGCGCGGTAGATGTTGCCGATGCCGCTGACCACGGACTGGTCCATCAGCACCAGCCCGACCGGCGTCGCCGTCCTGCGGAGCCGGTTCACGAAGCGGTCGCGCGCCTCGTCGGAGTCGTCGTCGGCCGGATCCGGACCGAGGCGGGCGAGGAGGGCCTCCACCTGGGCGGGGTCCATCACCTCGCAGGCGGTGGGGCCGCGCAGGTCGGCGACGGTCTCGTCCGTCATGATGCGCACGCGCACCGCGCCCACGGGCGGCGGCGGGAACTCGTCGAGATCGGAGTCGGTCTCGTGCTCCGTCTCGGAGAGGCGCACGGCGCGGCGACGCCGGGGAGCGCCGATGCTGCTGCCGGCCTTCCCGTCCGGGAACAGCGGCGAGACGTGCCCGAGGAAGTCCCACGCGCCGTAGAGGCCGAGGTGGACGTGCAGCGTCAGGTCGCCCTCGAAGCGCAGCAGCAGGTGCTTGCCGACGGCCGTGGACTCGAGGACCTCGCGCCCGTCGAGGAGCGCGGCTCCCTCGGTGAAGCGGCCCTGGGGGCTGCTGGTCGCGACGCGGTGCCCGACGACGTCGCGCTCGAACTGCAGGGCGATCCGGTGGACGGAGTGCCCCTCGGGCACTCAGCGCTCCTTCGCGGCGGAGTCGACGACCCGGCCGGCGATGTCGCCGGTGGCCTCGTACTCGGCGAGCTGCGCGATGCGGCGCACGTGCCGCTCCTCGAAGGTGAAGGGCTCGGCGACGAACGCGTCGATGAAGCCGGTGGCCTCCTCGACGGAGTGCTGGCGGGCCCCGATCGAGATGACGTTCGCGTCGTTGTGCTGGCGTGCCAGCACGGCGGTGCTCAGGTTCCACACGAGCGCCGCGCGCACGCCCGCGACCTTGTTCGCCGCGATCTGCTCGCCGTTGCCCGAGCCGCCGAAGACGACGCCGAGGGCCTCGACCCCCGCCTCCTGATCGCGGACGACCGCGGCGGCGGCGTTGATGCAGAAGGACGGGTAGTCGTCCAGCGGGTCGTAGGACGTGGGGCCGTGGTCGATCACGTCGTGACCGGCGGCGCCGAGGTGCTCGATCAGGTGACGGCTGAAGTCCAGCCCTGCGTGGTCCGTGGCGATGTGGATGCGCACGAGAGAACTCCTTCGGAAGAGCCGTCTGGGGCCCGCGGTGCCCGGGCCGGGAGCCAGAGTACCGCGGGTCGGCTCAGTCGAACTGCGGGTCGCGGGTCCGCGAGCGCTTGAGCTCGAAGAAGCCGTCGAAGGAGGCGGCGGCGACGATGCCGTCCCAGAGGGTCAGCGCCTGCTCGCCCCTCGGGATCGGCGAGATGACGGGGCCGAAGAAGGCGACGTCGCCGATCGCGATCACCGGAGTGCCGACGTCCTGGCCGACCCGCTCGATCCCGTCGAAGTGGGAGGCGCGCATCGGCTCGTCGTACTCGCCCGAGTCGGCGTGGGCGGCGAGCTCCGCAGGCAGGCCGAGCTCGGCCAGCGACTCGGCGATCACCGCGTCGACGTCGGTGCGCCCCCCCGGATGGATCCGGGTGCCGAGCGCGTCGTAGAGCGGCTTCACGTGCTCGCGGCCCTCGCGCTCGGCGACGGCGGCCACCAGGCGCGTGTAGCGCAGCGCGCGCGGGAGGAAGGCGCGGTACGAGTCGTCCACGTCCTTGTCCTCGTTGAGGACGGCGAGGCTCATGATGTGCCACTGCACGTCGAGGTCGCGCGCGGGGGTCACCTCGTCCACGAATCGCGAGGTCATCCAGGCCCACGGGCAGGAGGGGTCGAACCAGAAGTCCACAGAGGTCATGGGGACACGCTACGCCGCTCGCCGGGGCCGCGTCCGCGGTCCCCGGCGGCTCCGCAGGATCGGCGCCGCGGGGCTCCACGGCGGGTCCCGGCAGCTCTAGGGTGGACCGGCGGCGCCCGCACCCCGGCGCCCGCGGCAGCGCCCGAGACGAACGGATGGAGCACCCCCGTGCCAGGAGACAACCTCACCCGGAGCGAGGCGCAGGAGCGCGCCTCGCTGATCCAGGTGCACGACTACGACATCGCCCTCGACCTGACCCGGGGAGCCGAGACCTTCCTCAGCACGACCACGGTGCGCTTCTCCGCCACCGAGGGCGCCTCGAGCTTCATCGACGCCGTCACGGGCACGGTCCACTCCGTCACCCTCAACGGCGCGGAGCTCGACCCCGCCGACGTCGCCGACGGCGTCCGGATCCGCCTCGACTCCCTGGCCGCGGACAACGAGCTCACCGTCGTCGCCGACGCGCTCTACACCAACACGGGCGAGGGCCTGCACCGCTTCGTCGACCCCGTCGACGGCGAGGTGTACCTGTACTCGCAGTTCGAGGTGCCCGACTCCCGCCGCGTCTTCGCGGTGTTCGAGCAGCCGGACCTCAAGGCCGAGTTCCGCTTCACCGTCACCGCGCCGGCGCAGTGGCAGGTCGTGTCGAACCAGCCCACTCCCGAGCCGGTCCCGGCGGGCGAGGGGATCGCGACCTGGAGCTTCGAGCCCACCCCGCGCATCTCCTCCTACATCACGGCCCTCGTCGCCGGACCCTACGTGGTCGAGACCGACTCGCTCGTCTCCTCCGACGGCCGCACCATCCCGCTGGGGGTCTTCGCGCGGGCCTCGCTCGCGCCGTTCCTCGACGCCGACTACGTGTTCGAGAAGACGAAGCAGGGCTTCGCCTTCTACGAGGAGAAGTTCGGCGTCCCGTACCCGTTCGCGAAGTACGACCAGCTGTTCGTCCCCGAGTTCAACGCCGGCGCGATGGAGAACGCGGGAGCGGTGACCTTCACCGAGACCTACGTGTTCCGCTCCAAGGTGACGGACGCGATCAAAGAGCGCCGGGTCGTCACGATCCTCCACGAGCTCGCCCACATGTGGTTCGGCGACCTGGTCACGATGAAGTGGTGGAATGACCTCTGGCTCAACGAGTCGTTCGCCGAGTACGCCTCCACCCTCGCCACCGCGGAGGCGACGGAGTGGACCGAGGCGTGGACCACCTTCGCCGCGATGGAGAAGAGCTGGGCCTACCGCCAGGACCAGCTGCCCTCGACCCACCCGATCGTCGCGACCATCAACGACCTCGAGGACGTCCAGGTCAACTTCGACGGCATCACCTACGCCAAGGGCGCCTCGGTGCTCAAGCAGCTCGTCGCGTGGGTCGGCGAGAAGGAGTTCCTCGCCGGCGTCCACGAGTACTTCGTCAAGCACGCCTTCTCGAACACGGAGCTGCGCGACCTGCTGGTCGAGCTGGAGGCCACCAGCGGGCGCGACCTCACCGAGTGGTCGGCGCAGTGGCTCGAGACGGCCGGCGTGAACACGCTCCGCCCCGAGATCGCGGTCGACGAGAGCGGAGCGATCGCGTCCTTCGCGATCCTGCAGACCGCGGTCGAGGAGTACCCGACGATCCGCCCGCACCGCCTGGCGATCGGCCTGTACGACTTCGAGGGCGAGCGCCTCGTCCGCGTCGACCGCCTCGAGCTGGACGTCGACGGGGAGCGCACCGAGGTGCCCGAGCTGATCGGCCGCACCCGTCCGGCGCTCGTGCTGCTCAACGACGACGACCTCGCCTACGCGAAGGTCCGCCTCGACGACGCCTCGCTCGCCGTGGCCGTCGAGCACCTCGCGAGCATCGACAGCCCCCTGGCCCGCTCGCTGGTCTGGGGCTCGGTCTGGGACTCGACCCGCGACGCCGAGTCGGCGCCGCGCGACTTCGTCCGCCTCGTCCTGGGCAACGTCGCGACCGAGACCGAGTCCACGACCCTGCGGACGGTGCTCAACCAGCTCGTCGCCACAGCCACCCAGTACGTCGCTCCGGAGTACCGGGCCGAGGTCGTCGAGGAGGCGGGCGATCAGCTGTGGACGCTCGCGCAGAGCGCCGAGCCGGGCAGCGACGCGCAGTTCCAGTTCGTGAAGTTCTTCGCCGCGATCGCGTCCACCCCTGCGCACCTCGAGGCCGTGCAGGCGCTGCTCGACGGCTCCACCGCTCTCGACGGCCTCGACATCGACACCGACCTCGGCTGGGAGCTGCTGATCGCTCTCGTCGCCGGCGGGCGGGCCGGTGCGGACGACATCGACGCGGCGCTCGCCTCGGACAACACGGCGACCGGCCAGCAGTCGGCCGCGCACGCCCGTGCCGCACTGCCGACCGCGGAGGCGAAGCGCGCGGCGTGGGACTCCGTCACGGCCGACGACTCGGCACCGAACACGATCGTCCGCTCGACGGGCCTGGGCTTCCAGCGCGCCGCCGACCCGCGCCTGCTCGACGCGATGGTCCCGGTCTACTTCGACGCTCTCCGCTCCCTCTGGGAGTCGAAGAGCTACAAGATCGCCGAGTACCTGGTCGTCGGCTTCTACCCGGCCGCCACGCCCTCGCAGGAGATCGTCGACGCCACCCGCGCCTGGCTCGACGCGAACCCGGAGGTCCCGGCGCTGCGCCGACTCGTGATCGAGAACCTGGCGGGCGTGGAGCGTGCGCTCCGCGCCCAGGAGCGCGACACCCGGGCCTGACAGCGAGCCGCCCGGTCCCCCGGCGCTCGGCGCTGCGGGACCGGGCGGCTCTCCCCGCTCCCGGCGCCTAGCGCTGCGGGACCGAGCGGCGCTCCGGCCCGTCATAGGCGGACAGCGGCCGGATGAGTGCGTTCGAGCCCCGCTGCTCGATCACGTGGGCCGTCCAGCCCACCACCCGCGCGGCGACGAACAGCGGAGTGAAGATCCCGGTGTCGAAGCCCATCAGCCGGTAGGCGGGGCCGGACGGGTAGTCGAGGTTCGGCAGGATCCCCGTCCGCTCGGCCATCGCCGCGGCCAGGGCGTCGTACAGCTCCATCATCTCGCCGGCCCCCTCGTGCTCGGCGAGCCGCCGGAGAGCGGCGTCCATGGTCGGCACCCGCGAGTCGCCCGACTTGTAGACCCGGTGGCCGAACCCCATGACCTTCCGGCGCTGTCCGAGAGCCTCGGCGAGCCACTCGCGGGACCGCCGGTCCGCCTCCGGTCCGGTGCCGACCTCGTCGAGCACGTGCAGCACGGCCTCGTTCGCCCCGCCGTGGAGCGGTCCCTTGAGCGCTCCGACAGCGGCGGTCACGGCGGAGTGGACGTCCGACAGCGTCGACGTCACGACGCGGGCCGTGAAGGTTGAGGCGTTGAAGGAGTGCTCGGCGTAGAGCACCAGCGAGACGCGGAACGCGTCGACGACGACCGGCTCCGGCACCTCGCCGAAGGTCGTCCAGAGGAAGTTCTCGGAGTAGTCGAGGTCGTCGCGCGGCTCGATCGGCTCGAGGCCGCGCAGGCGGCGCTGGGCGTAGGCGACGATCGCCGGCAGTGCCGCCCAGAGCCGCACGGAGCGCTCCAGCACGGCCTCGGGAGCGTCGGCGTCCGGATCCTCCTCGAGCGCGCCCAGGACGCTCACCGCCGTCCGCACCACGTCCATCGGGTGCGCCGACAGAGGCAGCAGGTCGATCACGGTGCGCACCTCGGGGGCCAGGGCGCGGTGGGCCCGCTCCACGGCGGCCAGCCCGGCCGTCTCCTCCGCAGTGGGGAGCTCGCCGTGCCAGAGCAGCCAGGCCACGTCCTCGAACGAGGTCCCCGCCGCGAGCTCCTGCACGGGGTAGCCGCGGTAGAGCAGCGAGTTCGACGCCGGGTCGACCTTCGAGACGGCCGTCGTGTCGACGACGACCCCCACGAGTCCCTTGCGGATGTCCTGATCGGTCGTGCTCATCCTTCGCTCCTTCGCGAGAGGCGGGCGGCGGCGCCGGGGAGCGCCGCCGGTTCGTGCGGGTCGGCGCGCTCAGGCGCCGTAGTGGTCGGCGAGCGAGAAGTCGAAGACGCCCTCGTCGAAGCGGCTGTACGAGGCGTAGTCGAGGAGCTCGTAGAGCTCGGCGCGCGTCTGCATGCCCGGGACCTCCGAGCGGAGCGAGCCCTCCGCCTTGAGGGCGTCGAGTGCCCGCATCGCGGCGCCCATCGCGATCCGGAGCAGCGAGACCGGGTGGATCACGACGTTCACGCCGACGTCGGCGAGCTGCTGCGCGGTGAACAGCTCGCTCTTGCCGAACTCGGTCATGTTGGCGAGGATCGGCACGTCGATCGCGGCGCGCACGGCCTCGAACTCGGACAGGTCGCGCATCGCCTCAGGGAACACTGCGTCGGCTCCGGCGTCGACGAGGCGCTTGGCGCGGTCGATCGCGGCCGGCAGGCCGTCGAGGGCGCGGATGTCGGTGCGGGCCATGATCACCAGGTCGGAGTCGCGGCGCGCGTCGACGGCGGCCGCGATCCTGCGCACCGAGGTCGCCTCGTCGACGACCGCCTTGCCGTCGAGGTGCCCGCAGCGCTTGGGGTTCACCTGGTCCTCGATGTGCAGCCCCGCGACTCCGGCGTCCTCGAGCATCTGCACCGTGCGAGCGACGTTCAGCGGCTCGCCGAAGCCGGTGTCCGCGTCGACGAGGACGGGCAGGTCGGTCAGGCGCGCGATCTGCTGCGAGCGGCCGGCCACCTCGCTGAGCGTGGTGAGCCCGATGTCCGGCAGCCCCAGCTCGGCCGAGAGCACGGCGCCCGAGACGTAGATCCCGTCGAAGCCCTTCGCCTCGATGAGGCGCGCGGAGAGCGGAGTGAACGCGCCGGGCAGCTGCAGCAGCTCGCCCGAGGCGAGGCGCTCGCGGAAGAGGCGGCGCTTCTCGGCGGGAGTCCGGGTGGAGTGGAGCATCGGGCGTCCTTCCCAGGGCGGTGTCCGGGTCCGAGCGGACCCGCCTCGAATCTATACGCGCTCGGGGCTCGTGCACCCGTCTCGGAGGGAGGCGTCCCGTAGCCTGGAGCGGTCATGCTGCTTCTTCAGACCTCCACCCCGGACCCTGTCGCCGCCACCGTCTCCTTCTTCGAATCCGAGCCCTTCTGGAAGGTGGTCGCGATCCTCGGGATCGTGCTGGGCGCGCTGCTGGTGCGCGTCATCGCCCACTTCGTGATCGGCCGCGTCGTCGATCAGATCGTGTCGGGAGTGAAGCGCCGCCAGCGCGTCGAGGACACCCAGTCGATCGCCGCGTCGCCGCTCGCGGCCGTGCGGGTGGTGCAGCGCACGCGCACGCTCGGGTCGATCCTCAACAACCTGAGCTCGATCCTGATCGTCGTCATCGCCCTGGTCATGATCGTGACGACGATCGACAAGGACCTCATCGGCTCCTTCGCCCTGCTGACGGCCGCCCTCGGCGCGGGCCTCGGCTTCGGCGCGCAGAACATCGTCAAGGACGTCCTGAACGGGCTGTTCATGGTCGCGGAGGACCAGCTCGGGGTCGGCGACGTCGTCGACACCGGGCAGGCGACGGGCGTGGTCGAGTCGGTCGGCGTCCGCGTGACGCAGATCCGCGACGTCAACGGCACCCTCTGGTTCGTCCGCAACGGCGAGATCGTCCGGGTCGGGAACATGTCGCAGGGCTGGTCGCGCGTCATCGTCGACCTGGCCGTGCCCTACGAGACGGACCTCGAGCAGGTGCAGTCCACGGTCCTCGCGACCGCGAACGAGCTGGCGGCGAGCAGCCGCTGGCGGGCCCGGATCATCGACAAGCCCGAGCTCTGGGGCCTGGAGTCCATCGCCGACGACGCCCTGGTCATCCGGGTGGTGGTCAAGACCCGCACCACCGCGAAGGACGACGTCGCCCGCGAGCTGCGCCTGCGCCTGAAGAAGTCGCTCGACGCGCTCGACGTGAAGCTCCCCTCGCTGGCCACCGTCGTCCTCGAGGGCTTCGAGGGGGCGACGAGCGTCGGAGGCGCCAAGCCGCCGCGGACCACGCCCTCCCCCACGATCAGCACCGAGCACGGCAAGCCCGTGCGGCTCCCCCGCGCGCTGCGGCGCGGGAGCGGGACGCCGCCCCAGGACGGCGGCGGCACCTCCGGCGCGACGGGAGCGCGCTCGTGAGCGGCCTGCAGATCGGCGGCACGCCTCCGCTGCGCAGCTTCTGGGAGCACATCGGCGGCCGGCCGACGTTCGAGCGCCTGGTCCGCCGCTTCTACGAGGGCGTCCGCGAGGACGAGGTCCTCTGGCCGATGTACCCCGAGCACGACCTCGAGGGCGCGATCCAGCGGCTGACCGGCTTCCTCGAGCAGTACTGGGGCGGCCCGGGCACCTACAGCGAGGAACGCGGCCACCCGCGCCTGCGGATGCGGCACCAGCCGTTCCGGATCAACCCCGAGGCCCGCGACCACTGGCTCCAGCACATGCGGACGGCCGTCGACGATCTCGAGCTCGCTCCGGCCGACGACGCCCTGCTCTGGGACTACCTGGAGCGCGCCGCCCACGCGATGGTGAACACCTTCGAGGAGTAGCCGCTCAGCCCGGGGTGCGGACCAGCACGTGTCCGCGCCGTGAGGTGAGGCGGCGCCAGGCGCCGCTCTCGAGCAGGGCGACCGGGTCGTCGGCGCCGAGGAACCCGAGCGCGAAGAGGGCGAACGCCGCTCCCGCCGGGACGTCCTCGAGGCCGTCGAGCGGGCGGCCCCAGACGCTCGACCTCACGCGGCCGACGATCTGCTCGCCCGTCTCGGAGCCGACGGCCGCCGCGATCTCATCGATCCCCTCGCGCGCGACGCGCTCCAGGAAGCCCGGGTCCACGGGCTCGCGCCGGGTCCAGCCGCCGCGGGGCGGGGAGACGCCCGCCCAGGGCCCCGCCGTCGCGTCGTCGCCGTCGGGCAGCACGACCGGCTTGCCGTCCGCTCCGCCCGGCTCCCACTGAAGGCGGGCGATGCGGTCCGACAGCGCACGGATCGGCACGACCCGGTCGAAACCGGCGGGCTCGTCGAGCGCGAAGACGCGCAGGCCCAGCACGGTCGCGGAGCGGTCGAGCAGACCGCGGGGCTGGAGGATCGGCGTGTAGGCGGCCAGCACGTGGTCGTCGGCGAGGAGCCGGACCGCACCGTCCTCGACCCGGGCCGAACGGCCGAGGAAGACGCGCAGATCCGACAGGCTGGGCGGATCCGCCAGGGAGAAGGACGAACTCATCGCGTCGATAAACTTACCCGAGGCCGCTCGCCCGACCGCCCGACACCCCGGAGGTACCGTGCCCGATCCCCTGTCCTCGTTCCTCACCGCGCTCGACCTGACGGACAACGGCGCCCGCACCAGCGAGGACATCTCGACGGGTCCCTCGCAGTGGATGCCCGAGGGGCGAGTCTTCGGCGGCCAGGTGCTCGCGCAGTCGCTCATCGCGGCCGGTCGCACCGTCGAGGGGCGCTCCGTGCACTCGATGCACGGGTACTTCCTCCGCCCCGGGGACGTCTCCCTGCCGATCACGTTCTCTGTCGACCGGATCCACGACGGCCGCTCCTTCTGCACCCGTCGGACGCAGGCCTACCAGAACGGACGCCCCATCCTCTCGATGATCGCCTCGTTCCAGATCGAGGACGAGGGCCTCGACCACCAGGCGCCGATGCCGGAGGGGATCCCCGACCCGGAGTCGCTGCCGAGCACCGCTGAGATCCTCGCGGGGGTCGACCACCCGGTCGGCAGCTTCTGGGCCACGCAGCGCCCCTTCGACGTGCGGCACGTCGAGCAGCCGGTGTACCTCCGGGCCGACCCCGAGCGGGTCGCGCACCAGAGCGTGTGGATGCGCTCGCTCGGACCGCTGCCGGACGATCCGATGCTGCACCGCGCCGCCCTCGCCTACGCGAGCGACTACACGATCCTCGAATCCACGCTCCGCCGGCACGGTGCGGCCTGGACGACGCCCGGCCTGCGGATCGCGAGCCTCGACCACGCGATGTGGTGGCACCGCCCCGCGCGCGTGGACCAGTGGCTCCTCTACGTGCAGGAGGCGCCGAGCGCGTCCGGCGGACGCGGGCTCTCGCTCGGGCGCATCTACACGCAGGAGGGCGTGCTCGTGGCGAGCGTCGCCCAGGAGGGCATGGTCCGCGTCCCCCTGGGCTGAGCTCAGCCCCGCTTAGAGAAGGTGATGGGCTCCTCGACGTAGGGGCCCCACGCCTCGCGGAGCTCCTCCGGGATGCGCTGGGGCCTGCCCGTCGCGGCGGTGACCAGCACCAGAGTGGTGGCCGCCTTCGTGAAGAGCACCCGCGGGACGACGCCGGCGGGCGAGTAGAGCTCGTAGCAGACCTCGAGGCTCGCCCCGCCGATCCGCCCGATCCACAGCTCCACGTCGATCGGCGCGCGCATGTACGGGATCGGCGCGAGGTACTCGATCTCCTGCCGGGCGATGAGGCTGATCGACTCGGCGCCCGGCCGTGCGTCGAGCACCGCCGTCGCCATCCCGCCGGGCTGCGGCGAGTCCGGCTTCCAGAACGCCTGGATGCGCGCCTCCTCGAGCAGGCGCAGCATCTCGGCGTTGTTCACGTGCGCGTAGGCGTCGAAGTCCGACCAGCGCAGCGGGATGGCGACGTGCAGGCGCATCAGTCGCGGGTGAGCTTGCGGTACGCGGAGCGGTGCGGCTTCGCCGCGTCCGGGCCGAGGCGCTCGATCTTGTTCTCCTCGTACGCCTCGAAGTTGCCCTCGAACCAGTACCAGGTGGCCGGATCGTCCTCGGTGCCCTCGTAGGCGAGGATGTGGGTCGCGATGCGGTCGAGGAACCACCGGTCGTGCGTGATCACCACGGCGCAGCCCGGGAACTCGAGGAGCGCGTTCTCGAGGCTGCCCAGGGTCTCGACGTCCAGGTCGTTGGTGGGCTCGTCGAGCAGGAGCAGGTTGCCGCCCTGCTTGAGCGTCAGCGCGAGGTTGAGGCGGTTCCGCTCGCCACCGGAGAGGACGCCGGCCTTCTTCTGCTGGTCCGGGCCCTTGAAGCCGAACTGCGAGACGTAGGCGCGGGAGGGGATCTCGGTCTTCCCGACGGTGATGTAGTCGTGCCCGTCGGAGACGACCTCCCACAGGTTCTTCTGCGGGTCGATGCCGCCGCGGCTCTGGTCGACGTAGGAGATGTCGACCGTCTCGCCGATCTTCAGGTCGCCCGAGTCGAGCGGCTCGAAGCCCACGATCGTCTTGAAGAGCGTTGTCTTGCCGACGCCGTTCGGGCCGATGACGCCGACGATGCCGTTGCGGGGCAGCGTGAAGCTGAGGTCGTCGATGAGGACGCGCTCGCCGAACTGCTTGTGCAGCTTCTTCGCGTCGATGACCTGGGAGCCCAGACGGGGTCCCACCGGGATGACGATCTCCTCGAAGTCGAGCACGCGCGTCTTCTCGGCCTCGGCCGCCATCTCCTCGTAGCGCGCCAGGCGCGCCTTCGACTTGGCCTGACGGCCCTTGGCGTTGCTGCGCACCCAGTCGAGCTCGGTGGTGAGCCGCTTGGCGAGCTTGGCGTCCTTCTTGCCCTGGACCTCCAGGCGGGCGCTCTTCTTCTCGAGGTACGTCGAGTAGTTGCCCTCGTAGGGGTAGAGGTGGCCGCGGTCGACCTCGGCGATCCACTCCGCGACGTTGTCGAGGAAGTACCGGTCGTGGGTGACGGCGAGCACGGCGCCGGGGTACTTCGAGAGGAACTGCTCGAGCCAGAGCACGCTCTCGGCGTCGAGGTGGTTGGTGGGCTCGTCGAGCAGCAGCAGGTCGGGCTTCTGCAGGAGGAGCTTGGTGAGCGCCACGCGGCGCTTCTCGCCACCCGAGAGGTTGGTGACGAGGGAGTCCCCCGGCGGGGTGCGCAGCGCGTCCATCGCCTGCTCCAGCTGCGAGTCCAGGTCCCAGGCGTCGGCGGCGTCGATCGCCTCCTGCAGGGTCCCCATCTCGGCGAGGAGACTGTCGAAGTCGGCGTCCGGGTCGGCCATCGCGAGGGAGATCTCGTTGAAGCGGTCGATCTTGCCCTTGATCTCGCCCACGCCCTCCTGGACGTTCTCGAGTACCGTCTTGGTCTCGTCGAGCTCGGGCTCCTGCATCAGGATGCCGACGGTGTAGCCCGGGCTGAGCCGCGCCTCGCCGTTGCTCGGCGTGTCCAGCCCCGCCATGATCTTCAGGATCGTCGACTTGCCGGCGCCGTTGGGCCCGACCACGCCGATCTTCGCTCCCGGCAGGAACGACATGGTGACGTCGTCCAGGATCAGCTTGTCGCCGACCGCCTTCCGCGCGCGCACCATCGAGTAGATGTATTCAGCCATGCCCAGTCCTCAAGTCCGTCGGTCTGCGCGGAGTCGGGTCGCCCGCCGGTCCCCTGCTCCGCGCGGAGGCGCTGACGGAGGCTCGGACCGGGGCGGGACGCCGGGCCCCGGCCGACGCGGAGCGCAGGCCGCGGGACCGTCCGCACCAGTCGAGGATAACGGGAACTCGCCGGTCCGCGTCGGAGGGAGCGCCTGAACGCGGACCGCCCTCCGCTCCGGCCGGGCCGGTGGGGAGGGCGGATCGCGTCAGCGGACGACGGTGCGGATCAGCTGCAGGGCGTCAGGCGCTCCACCGCCTCGGACAGCGTGTCCGTGCTGCCGAGCAGGATCACCTGCGTCGCCTTGGACGCGGTGATGTCGGCGAGGACCGCCCGGGGCACGCAGGTGGGCTGGACCGCGAAGAGCGGGCTCCCGGTGTAGCCCGCCGCCGTGGCTCCGGCCAGGGCGTCGGGGAACTTCTCACCGGTCGCGAGGTAGACGGTCTTCGCCGAGGTGAAGGCCGCCTTGTTCAGCTTCTCCGAGGTGTCGTACCGGTCGGTCCCGCCGATGCGGGTGATCATCGGGCCCGTGATCGAGCGCTCGATGCCGGCGCTGACCGAGAGCGAGGAGCCCGCGATCGTCAAGCTACTGACCTTGAGGTCGCTGATGATCTGCTGGGTGAGGGGGTCCACCGTGGAGCCGGTTCCGTTGGTCAGCACCACCGGAGCGCGATTCGCGCCGGCTGCGGCGCTGGCGCTCAGGGCGTCGGGGAACTTCTCGCCCGTGGCCAGCCAGGCCATCGAGGAGCCGCCCCTGAAGGCGTCCTGGAGGATCAGCTTCGAGGTGTCGTAGCGGTCGACTCCGCCGATGCGTGTGGTCTTCCCCTTCGGCGCATACGCGGCCAGGTCGTTGTAGACCTGGCTGCCGACGCTGAGCTCGGAGCCCACGACGACGATCTTCGCGGGCTTGAGACGCGTCAGCTCGGTGCGGACGACCTGGCTCATCGAGTCGCGGTCGACCAGGAGCAGCGGCCCGCCCGCCTTGGCCGCGGCGGGTCCGGCGCTGAGCGCGTCCGGGAAGTTCTGCCCGGTGGCGACGTAGACGACGGGGACGTTCGCCGGGAAGGTGCGCTTGGACACCTCGACCGCGGTGCCCTGACGGTCGGTGCCCGAGATGCGCGAGACGACCGGCGAGCCGGCGGGCGGGGCCGTCGGCGTTGCGGTCGGCGTGGGCGTGACCGGAGGAGTGGTCGGGGTCGGCGTGACCGGCGGGGTGGTCGCGGTGGCCGTCGGGGTCGGCGTGACCGGCGGGGTGGTGGCTCCGCTTCCCGTGACGCGGACTGCGGCGTCCGACGTGATGGTCGCTCCGCGGGGCTGGTCCACCCTGCCGTTGCTGACGCCGGTGACCTGGAGCAGGCTGCTCACGCGGTCCTTATAGGCGTCGTAGGCGCTGGACGGGATCGTCACGGTGACCTTGGACTGATCGTTGTCCGCGACCACCTGGGCGGGGATCCGCTCGGTCCTGCTGGGACCGACGTAGGCGGCGAGCCCCTGGAGGTCGTAGAAGCCTTCCCGGTTGGACTCGAGGACGACGGTGTCGCCGCCCTTGACCTCCACGACGTCGACGTACTTCTTGTACGCGAAGTACGCGGCGCTCCGCTGCAGCGTCTGCGCGGTCCCGCTGAGGTCGACCCCGCCGACGCCGCCGCTGCCGGAGGCTCCGGCGACGGAGAGGGTCGCCGACGTGGTCAGCTCGTAGCCGCTGTCGACCGGCTGGCCGATCGGCTCCTCGGGGTTCTTGATCGGCTGCTTCTGCGCAGTGATCTGCAGAGCGACGGTTCCACTGCCGAACGAGGCGAGGGGCTGCTTCAGGTCGATGCGGAAGCTGCGACTTCCGGACGCGAGGGTCGCCGACCCGGCGAGGTCGTAGTCCCCGATGGCCCAGTTGTAGGTCGTGAACGCCGGGTACGGTCCCGTCGGCCGAGCGGAGTCGGAAAGCGTGACGTCGAGCCCGGTGACGTCGCCCGCGACGGCAGCGGTCTGGGCGGCCGAGAAGGTCTCCGTCGTCGACCAGTTATAGGGACTGACCTGCGCGGACAGACGCTCCTGCTCGGCGGCGGCCGCTCCGGCTCCTGTCGTCACTCCGAGGACGACGGCTGCCGTGCTCGCGACCGCGATGGCGGCGCGCCTCCACCTCGCTCGCGTCGTCGTCTGCGGTCGGGATGTGGTCATGGCGAGTTCCCCCTCGTCGTGGTCCTCGTGCCGAGCACTCCCGTCGGCACGTCCGTCGCGGTGCCCGCGCTGGGGCACACGTGTCGGTCAGGGCAGCCTAACCGTGCTGAGCGGCGTCCCGGGGAGGGGAGGGCGCCGCCGACCACCGGGATCGTCGACCGGTCCGCTCGCACGAGGCTGTCCTCCTGCTCGGATCCGCACCGGTCGGAGGGGTCCTGCAGGAGCGACGGGCGAACACAGGGCGCTCTCGGACTCGACGGGCGAGGGGCCTTGTCGAGGATCCTTTCGTCCTTTCCGACCCCGACCGGGGCTCATGGTGGAGCGGTTCCCGGTCGAGGCCGGCGCGTCAGCCCTGGATCGGGACGGTCCGGCCGACCAGGCAGGCGCCGGTCGCGATCGGTGCCGCGATCACCGCCCGCACCCCGCCGCTCTTCGGGCCGTACTGGCCGATGAGGCACGACTCCCCGAGCTTGACGGAGACCTGCACCGAGTCCGCGTCGAGTCCGACCGAGGTCTCGTCCGCTGTCAGCTGCATCGACTCGCGGGAG
Organism: Rathayibacter sp. AY1D2; assembly: GCF_002932695.1. Classification (NCBI taxonomy): domain Bacteria; kingdom Bacillati; phylum Actinomycetota; class Actinomycetes; order Micrococcales; family Microbacteriaceae; genus Rathayibacter; species Rathayibacter sp. AY1D2. Next base: position 32,502 of record NZ_PSVX01000030.1, read on the forward strand.
AACCCCGCCGCGACGAGCGCGTCGACCACGCTGGAGCCGCTCACCTCCGGATCGGGCTCGGCCGCCGCGCGAAGGGTCTGCTCGAACACGGGGAGGTTCTGCTCCGTCGTCCCGCCCGGCACGAAGGCGACGGGTGCGGCGGACTCCGCCGGTGCCGGCGCCTCGGCCGCGGAGGAGGACACCACGGGATCCGGTGCCGACGGCGACGTGCAACCGGAGAGGCAGACGGCGAGACCGCCGAGCACGAGCGCGATGCGGGCCGCTCGGTTCCGTGTCACGCCCGGCTCCTCCCGACCGGGACGGCTCTCGCTCCGGTCCCCCGGATCAGAACGGGGTCTCCCCGGATCCTACCGAGAGACCGGGAGCGCCTCCGCCGACGCCCGCCGCCACCGGCGGATCGGGCACGGCATCACCGCGGTCATGGCCCGACGCGCCCCAGTCCCCCGCCGCGGCGCCCTCGCGCGGCGCCTCCTCGCTCCACGCGGGCTCGGCGGCAGGGGCGGGAGCAGAGGCGCGCCCGACGGTCTTCGTGAAGCTGCTGGTCCCCCAGGCGAGGTCGTGCCCGATGCCCTCGGCCGTGAGGACCACATCGGTACCGGCCTTGCCTCCCGCCTCCCAGGCCCTCACCCCGAGCCGCCCGGTGACGAGGATCCGGTCGCCGCGCGACAGGGAGGACAGCGCGTTGCCGGCCAGGCCGTTGAACGCGGTGACGGTGTACCAGTTGGTCGAGACGTCGACCCAGCGCTGCTCCGAGCGGTCGTAGCGCCGCTGCGTCGAGGCGAGCCGGAAGCTGGTCATCGCGGTGCCGCTGGAGGTGTCGATGCTCCGGGGCTCGGTGCCGATGGTCCCGATGACGGTCAGCGTGTCGGTCATGGTCGTGTCCTCTCTACTCCTGCCCCGCCACGACTGCGACGGGCACGGCGCCCGGGCGGAGGGGGCTGGTACCGCTCGGGCGCCGCAGGGCCAGTGTCGCGACGAAGGGCCCGCCTCCGAGGTGGAGGCGGGCCCTTCTGGGGAGAGGACGAGCGGATCGTCCCCTGTGGAGGAGCGTTACGACGCGGTGATGTACCTCGAGTAGGACTTGCGGATCTTGTTCACCTTGGGCAGTGCGACCGCCATGCAGTAGCCCTGGCCCGGGTTCTTCGCGAAGAAGTCCTGGTGGTAGTCCTCGGCGGGGTAGTAGACGCCCAGCGGCGAGATCTCGGTGACGATCGGGCCGTCCCACCACTCGGACGCACGGTCGCGCGCGGTCTCGAACAGCTCCTTCTCCTCGTCGGAGGAGTAGAACATCGCCGAGCGGTACTGCGTGCCGACGTCGTTGCCCTGGCGGTTCAGCTGTCGCGGGTCGTGCAGGGTGAAGAAGACGTCGAGGACGACCTGCTCGGGGATGACCTCGGGGTCGAAGGTGACGGCGACGGCCTCGGCGTGGCCGGTGCGCCCGGAGCAGACGTCCTCGTAGTCGGGCTCGGTCGTGCGGCCGCCGGTGTAGCCGGAGACGACGTCGGTCACGCCGTCGAGGACGCGGTAGACGGCGTCCAGACACCAGAAGCATCCTCCGGCGAGTACGAATGTGCGCATTGCGTGTGACTCACTTCCTGTCGCGTCGACGCGTCCGGGGTGCCGGAGGCGTCAGTCGGTCCAACACGCTCACCGCCCCCTGCATTCCGCGGATCCGCCCCCTGCAATAAAGTCGCGGCGTGAGCTACGACGCCGCCCCCGCCCGCTACGACCGCATGGACTACCGACGCACCGGACGGAGCGGCCTGCTGCTGCCCGCCCTGTCGCTGGGCCTCTGGCACAACTTCGGATCCGACCGCTCCCTCGACACGCAGCGCGCGATCCTCCGCCGCGCGTTCGACCTGGGCGTCACCCACTTCGACCTCGCGAACAACTACGGACCGCCCTACGGCGCCGCCGAGACGGCCTTCGGCCGCATCCTCGCGGAGGACCTCCGCCCGTACCGCGACGAGATCGTCATCTCGTCCAAGGCCGGATACGACATGTGGCCCGGCCCGTACGGGGACGGCGGCTCGCGCAAGTACCTGCTCTCCTCGCTCGACCAGAGCCTGCAGCGGATCGGCGTCGACTACGTGGACGTCTTCTACTCGCACCGGCCGGACCCGGAGACTCCGATCGAGGAGACCATGGGCGCTCTCGTCTCGGCGGTGGAGTCGGGCAAGGCGCTCTACGCCGGCATCTCGAACTACTCGCCCGAGCAGACCCGGGCCGCGCAGGCGGCACTGGCGGGCAGCGGAGTGCCGCTCCTCCTGCACCAGCCCCGCTACTCGCTCTTCGACCGCGGACCCGAAGACGGCCTCTTCCCCGTGCTCGACGAGCTCGGCACCGGCTGCATCGTCTTCTCGCCGCTGGCGCAGGGGCTCCTGACGGACCGCTACCTCGACGGCACCGTGCCGGAGGGGTCCCGTGCGGCGACGTCGCGCTTCCTCTCCTCCGACCGGATCGACGAGGCGTACCTGGAACGGGCCCGCGGCCTGAACGCGATCGCGCAGCAGCGCGGCCAGTCGCTGGCCCAGCTCGCCCTGAGCTGGGTGCTCCGGGTGCCCACCGTCACGAGCGCCATCATCGGCGCGTCGAGCGTCGCGCAGCTCGAGCAGAACGTCGCCGCGCTGGACGCCGGCCCCCTCTCGCAGGAGGAGATCGACGCGATCGAGGAGTTCGCGGTGCACGGCACGACCTTGCGCTGACGCCCCGGCGGGGATGTCGGTGGTCGGCCGTAGTCTGCGACAGCACTCGGCCGGTGGGTGCTCCGAGACTCGAGCAGGAGGAACCGATGTCCCTGTCCACGCTGCACGCCACCCGCACCCCGCCGACGCTCACCCGGGTCAACGCCCGGCTGTGGCGCGTGAGCACCGGCTCGGGCGCCGTGGTCGGTCACATCGAGCTGGTCGAGGATCCGCTCGGCGAGCGGTACCGCGCCAGGCTGCTGCGGGCGGGCATGCCCGCCGGCGCCGAGCTCGGCGAGTTCTGGAGCGTCGACGACGCGATCGAGGTCTTCCGCGTCGCCTGACGCGCCGATCCGCCCGGTCGGCGGCGTGCCGACCGGGCCGCGGCGACCGCCCCGGATAGCGTTCGCCCCATGCAGTGGTGGAACGAGTTCATGTCCTGGATCCGCACGAGCGACGGGCACCAGGCGGTCTTCACGGCCGCTGTGGTCCTGCTGGCCGTGGTGGTCGGAGCGATCGTGATCGCCTCCGTCTTCCGAGCGTCCATCGCGCGCCTCATCCGTCAGCAGGATCACGAGCGGAAGAACGCGGTCATCGCGACGCTCGTCGACGCCGCGGTCGACGCCTCGGCCTGGAACGTCCTCAGCAGCCCGGAGCGCGTCCTCAGCGACCGCGCGTCCGCGCAGGCCGAGACGCACCTCCGCCTCCTGCCCGTCAAGGGCTCCGGCGTCGCGGCCAACTGGGCCGCTCACGAGCTCGCCGAGCTGAAGCACACGTCGAGCACCGGCGGCTACCAGACGCAGGCGAGCGTGGGCGAGTTCCGCGACCGCCTCGTGCAGTGGCGGGACAAGCCCGGGCGCGCCCGGAAGGCCTTCCTCGCCGACCTCGAGCGCTGGCGCTTCTCGGAGACGGGTCGAGACCGCTCCGCCGAGTCCGCTCCGTCGTCCGATCGGGCCGCGAGCACCGCCGAGGCCGCTCCCCAGCGCACCGCTCCCCCGGCCGCCGCACCGACCGCCGTCGCACCGGTCGTCGTCGGCGCGGGCTCCGCCTCCGGCTCTGCAGCCCCGCAGACGCCCACGATCGTCCTCCCCGCGTCGGCCGGGGACGCCTCGCAGGAGGAGACCCGCCGCCTGCTCGCCGACGTCGACCGCCTGGAGGTGCCGTCGCGCGAGCGTCCCGTGGAGGAGCTGCCGCCCGTCGACCCGCAGCGCTCGGCTCCTGCCGCCGAGCCGCAGCCGGACGCGGAGCACGACGCGACGCCGTCGGCTCCGGCCGACGGAGACCGCGCCGACGTGCCGGCCGATGACGAGGCCGTCGTCCGGGCGGACGAGGCCCGGTTCGAGCGGTCCGCCTCGGATGACGACCGAGGCCAGGAGCGCAGCTCGTTCTGAGTGCTCCCGACTACGAGAAGAAGGCCCCGATCGCGAGTGCGATCGGGGCCTTCTCCGTGGTGCGGGCGGTGCGTGTACTGACTAGCTGTGTGCATCACGTGCACGGGCGACTCGGCCGACCAGTACGGCGAGGGGCGCCGCGACGATCGTCCACGCGACGGCGATTCCACCGAGGATGGCGAGGAGCAGCATGGTCGTACCTCCGTTCGTTACGTCGTTGTAATTCCGGACACCCCAAGATTAGGTGCCTGAATGACACTCAAACGACTTCGGGTGGGAAACACGCCGGTGTTGCCTCCGATTTGCCGGTGTGTTACTGGTGGAGCGACCGCGAGTCCTCGTCCGAGGGTCACCGGAGCGGAGGAAAACCCCGTGGGTGCCGGGCGTCACTCCTCGGAGGAGCGCAGCGCAGCGCCGCTCGAGGAGAGGCCGCGACGCGGTCGAAGGACGGGCGCGAGGCGTCGACGCTGATCCGCACGCCACCGGGACAAGCTAGGGACGGCGACCGGCGCGCTCCCGATCCGATGGTGCCCCCGGCAGGAATCGAACCTGCGACCAAGAGATTAGAAGGCTCCTGCTCTATCCGCTGAGCTACGGGGGCGGACTCCGACCACGATACCGAAGCACAGAGGCCGCGCCCGCCGGGGCCTAGGCGCCCCGGACGAGTCCCAGCACTCCCACGACGAGGGAGACCACGGCGAGGGCGAGCGACACGCCGATGAGCACCGTGTGCACGCGGAGGAAGGTCGTCGCGCGGCCGTCCGCGTCGCGCGCCCGCGGGTCCTTGCGGACGCGGCGGAGGAAGGGCGGCCAGACGATCGCGTTCCACACGGCGTTGACGATCAGGAGGCAGCAGGCGAGCGTGATCACGAGGGTCCAGTGTAGGAGGAGCGAGGCGGCCGGACCGGGTGTCGGCGGCCGCCGATAGACTGCCCCGCATGAGTAGCGCCCCCGACCGTCTTGTCTGGATCGACTGCGAGATGACGGGGCTCGACCTCTCCGTCGACGAGCTCGTCGAGATCGCCGTCGTCGTCACCGACTTCGAGCTGAACCCGCTCGACGAGGGGCTCTCCCTCGTCATCCGGCCCGACGCGACCGCGCTCGAGAACATGGGCGACTTCGTCCGGTCGATGCACGAGACCTCCGGGCTGCTGGTCGAGATCCCCTCCGGCGTCAGCGTCGCGGAGGCCGAGTACGAGGTGCTGGAGTACGTGCTGAAGCACGTCCCGGCGGAGCAGCAGGCCCCCCTCGCCGGCAACTCGATCGGCACCGACCGCGCCTTCCTCGCGAAGTTCATGCCGCGCCTCGACGGCCACCTGCACTACCGCAACGTCGATGTCAGCACGATCAAGGAGCTGGCACGGCGCTGGTTCCCGCGCATCTACTTCAACGCGCCCAAGAAGCACGGCGGACACCGCGCTCTCGCCGACATCCTCGAGAGCATCCGAGAGCTGCAGTACTACCGCCGTGCCGTGTTCGTGGAGCAGCCGGGGCCGAGCACCGCCGAGGTGCAGGCCGTGTCGGCCGCCGTCGTGGACGAGTTCGCCTCGCGGATGTAGTACTCTCGTACAGTTGCTTCGGCGGGTCACCCCGCCGGAACACGCTCCTGGTGGGTATAGCTCAGTTGGCAGAGCGCCTGGTTGTGGTCTAGGAGGTCGCGGGTTCGAGCCCCGTTACTCACCCCAGTGGCTGTGCATGCAGCGGAAGAGGCCCGGAGTTCCGACTCCGGGCCTCTTCGCACATCCGGCGACCGGCAGCGATCGCCGACGCAGAGAGGTCCCGGATGCTCGAGCTGGACGAGGACGCCTTCGAAGCCCTGGTGATCTCCGAGCTCGACGCGCTCCCGGACGACATGGTCGACGGGCTCGACAACGTCGTGTTCGTCGTGGAGGACCGGCCCGAGGACGGGACCCTGGATCTGCTCGGCTACTACGACGGCGTCGCCCTCACCGAGCGCGAGCGCTACGGCTTCGGCGAGATGCCCGACCGCATCGTGCTGTTCCGCGAGCCGCACCTCGCCGCGTGCGACGATCTGGACGCGCTGCGCGACGAGATCCACGTCACCCTCGTCCACGAGATCGCGCACTTCTACGGCATCGACGACGACCGGCTGCACGAGCTCGGCTGGGCCTGATCGCCGCCGAGGGAGAGCCCCCCACCGGCATCCGCGCGTCGCCGCGCTCGGAGGGGACCCCTCAGCCGCGCACCGCTCCCCCGCCGCCCGTGTCCAGCACGAGGTCGGCGTTCTCCCGGGGCCGCTCCCGAGCGCAGTAGGAGCGGAAGTCGCGGTCCCAGGCGTCCCAGTGCGGAGCGAAGAGCTCGCCGTCGCGCTCGAGCGCGCGCACGCGCCGCACCTCGTCGTCGGCCTCGAGCCAGACCACCAGATCGGCGTGGCGGCGCGCGGCGGCGCCGGCCGATCCGCAGCCCTCGAGCACGAGAAGCGTCTCGCGGACGACGCGGCGCCCGGCCGTCGTCCCCGCGGCCCAGTTCCAGGGCCGCCAGTGCGCCGCGAGGCCGAGGCCGTGGGGGCGGACGAGCGTCCCGGCCGTCTCCCGCGACGCCCGGTCCAGGCCCGTCCAGCCGGGGTAGAGGTCGTCCATCCGCACGAGCGCGACCGACGATGCCGCCGGCGCGAGACGGAGCTGCTCGACCAGCGCGCGCGCGAACGTCGACTTGCCGGAGCCGCTCGGTCCGTCCAGCAGCACCGTCCGACGGCGACGCGCGATCAGCGAGCGGGCGAGGTCGCCCGCCGTCCGATCCGTCAGCGGCAGGATCCGCTCAGCCATGCAGGACGAAGCTCCAGGAGCCGGTGACGACGGCGGCGGTCACGGCGACGGCAGCGATCAGCACTCCGCCCGCGAGCAGCAGGAGGTCGCCGGCTCCGAGGCGCGACTGCCGCGCCCAGGTGCGCGGGACGCCGGAGCCGAAGCCCTTCGCCTCCATCGCCGTCGCGAGCCTGCTCCCCCGCCGGATGGCCAGCACGAGCAGCGAGAACGTGCGGGCCGCGAGGCTGCGGAGCGCCTCGATGGGCCCGCGGCCGTCGGCGACCCCGCGGGCCCGGCGGGCCATCGACAGGGTGCGCCAGTCGTCGACGAGCAGACCGACGAGCCGCATGCCGGCGAGAGCGCCGAGCACGAAGCGCGAGGGCAGGCGCAGGATCTGCGCGAGGCCGTCCGCCAGGTCCGTCGGGTCGGTGGTGGCGATGAGGACCACGCTCGGCAGTCCGATCGCCAGGACGCGCAGCGCGATGGCCAGCCCGAGGGCGACGGATCCCTCTGTGACCGACACGATGAGGAACTCCGCGTAGACGGCGCCGCTGTCGCGCCCGTAGAGGACTGTCGAGAGGCCGGCGAGCGGAGCCGCGATCCAGACGGGAGCCGTCCGCCGCACGAGCTCACCCGCTCGGAGCCCCGCGAAGGGCAGAACCAGCAGCTCGAGCGCCAGCGCCGTCGCCGCGGAGACCGCATCGACCGTGAGGAGGAGCGCGAACGCGATGACCAGGCTGGCGAGGAGCTTGGCGACCGGGTTGGCCCGGGCGATCCGGCTGCGCGCGGGAACGGAGTCGAGGAGCGTCATCCCGACACCGCCTCGCGGGCGCCGAGGGTGACGACCGAGTCGGCGAGGGCGGCGACCAGCGCCTCGTCGTGGGTGACGGCGAGCACCGCCGTGCCCGCGTCGCGCTGCTCGGCGAGGAGGTCGACGAGCACCTCCCAGGTCAGGCGGTCCTGCCCGAACGTCGGCTCGTCGAGGACGAGCACGGACGGCGACCGGGTGAGGGCGGACGCGACGGCCAGGCGCCGCTTCTCGCCTCCGGAGAGGGTGAACGGATTGGCGTCGGCGAGGTGCGCGAGGCCGAGGCGCTCCAGGAGCTCCTCCGCCCGATGCCGCTCCGTCTCGTCGCGGGCGCCCAGCGCGAGCTCGGCGCGCACGCGAGCGGTGAGGAACTGGTGCTCCGGCTCCTGGAACACCATCGCGATCCGTCCGGCGAGCTGAGCCGAGGTCCAGCGGATCGGCTCCGGGCCCGCACCGGCGCGGAGCGACTCGGAGGCGGTCACCCGCCCCGCGACCGGCGGCAGGAGACCGGCCAGCGTGAGCGCGAGGGTCGACTTCCCCGCGCCGTTGGGTCCCAGCACGGCCGTGGCCCGCGCGGAGTCGACGGCGAGCTCGAGCCCCGAGGCCACGATGGTCGAGCGGCGGCGCCCGAGGACGGGCCGGCCGATGGCGAGGTCGTGCGCGCTCAGGGCGGCGGGCGAGGGCAGCACGCTCGCCCCGCGCCGGGCGGGGGTGTCACCGGGCAGCCAGACGCCGGAGGCGCGGAGCACGTCGTGCGCCCGATCGAGGACCTCGACCGGAGCGCCGTCGGCGACCACCGCGCCGTCCCGCCCGAGCACCACGACCCGGTCGACGAGGCCGACCCACACGTCGACCCGGTGCTCGACGACGATCAGCGTCGCCCCCGTGCGGGCGGCCGTGCGCTCCACCGCCGCCCGCACCTCGCGTACACCGTCCGGATCGAGGTTGGCGGTGGGCTCGTCGAGGAGCAGGAGCCGCGGACGCATGGCGAGCACGCCCGCCAGAGCGAGCCTCTGCTTCTGCCCGCCCGAGAGCGCCGAGGTGGAGTGGTTTAACGGGACGTCGAGCCCGACGTCGCCGAGTGCCTCCCGCACCCGCGCGGGGATCTCCTCGCGCGGCACGCCGAGGTTCTCGCAGGCGAATGCGACGTCGTCGCCGACCCGCGCCAGGACCGCCTGAGTGTCCGGATCCTGCAGCACGAGCCCCGCGACACCGCGCCGGGTGAGCGGCGCGGCTCCGTCGATCTCGAGCTCGCCCGCCGCGGAGCCGTCCTCCTCCCCGCCGAGGACGCCGGCCAGGGCGTGCAGCAGCGTGCTCTTTCCCGCGCCGGAGGGGCCGAGGAGCAGCACGCGCTCCCCCGGCTCCAGCGCGAGATCGAGGCCGGAGAGGGCGTCGCGGGAGCGTCCCGCGTGCCGCCAGCTCCAGCCCCGCGCCCGGACGTAAGCGCCGCTCATCGAGCGCCCGCGCCGGCTCCCTCGACCGTCCGGCCCTCGCGCCCGGAGGCGAAGCGGTCCAGCGCTCCCGAGGCCGCGAGCCCCCGTACCGCGAACCAGGACAGCAGCCCGGCCAGGAGCGCGCCCGAGACGATCGAGGAGGCGACGTAGACGGTCTTGAAGAGCGCGTCGTTGACGGCGTAGTAAGACAGCAGGTCGTTGATCGCGAGGGCGAGCCCCGCACCGGCACCGGCCAGCATCGCGACGAGCGGACGGCCGCTGCGGTAGAGGAAGAGCGCCAGGACGATCTCCGCGCCGAGTCCCTGCACGAGTCCGGAGATCAGCACGGTGAAGCCCCACTGGGTGCCGATCAGAGCCGACACGGCCGCGGCGACCAGCTCGGTGTAGAGCGCGGCTCCGGGCTTGCGGATGATCAGGCCGCCGAGGACGCCGGCGAAGAGCCAGCCGCCGCCGAGGAGCCCGCCGAGCCCGGGCAGGAACTCGAAAGCGAGGCCGAGGACGTTCGTCGCCAGGCCCCAGGCCCAGAAGACGATCCCGCTCGCGACGGCGACGACGCTCGCCACCACGATGTCGACGACCCGCCAGCGCAGATCGCGCCGGGCCGGGGCGGAGGAGGTGAGGTTCTGCGCGTTCGTGTTCTGCGCGTTCGTGTTCTGCACTGACGTGCCCTTTCGTGGAAGCGAATGGAGGGCACGGGTTGGTAAGAGGAGATCGAAACGTTCCTTCGCTGGCATGACCCAGATCAGGTTCGACGGTCGAAGGCTGCTGCCTTCCTCTCAGCCCGGTGCACCGGACTCCCGTGTTCGTCGGCAATCATAGACGTCATGTCGTGGTCGGTGGTCGTCGTCCTGGCCGTGCTGCTGATCGTCCTGCTGCAGGCCCTGCTCTGGCAGCGCCGTGCGCGGATCCGCCGCGAGCTGCTCAGCTACGGCACGCGGGTGCCGGCGCGCGTCGTCGGGCCGGATCCGGCACGCGGCGATCGCGATTCGGCACGGGATCTGGGCCGGCTCCTGGTCGTCTACCGGACCGCCGAGGGTGTGGAGAAGCGCGCGCAGAAGTACCCGCTGAAGCGGGGGGACGCGTGGATGGCCGGTGAGCCCGCCGCGGTGATCTACGACCCCCGCCGGCCGGACGACGCCGAGCGTCTGATCGTCGGCTTCGGCCGGACGAAGAAGAAGTGGTACCCCGCGCGCCAGCAGCGCGCCAGCTGACGCGGGGCCGCTCCGGCTACTTCTTGAGGGCGCGGATGATGCGCGCGAGGGCCTTGCCGGTCACCCACACGAAGGGGATGCCGACGGCGAGGACCGAGATCACGTTCGGCTGGAACCGCAGGCCGAGGTCGTCCTTGATGTAGGCGCCGATCGGGATGACCGTGGCGCCGCCGCCTCCACCGCCGCCCTCCTGGCCGTCCTCGGAGCCGCTGCCTCCGCCGAAACCGAACCAGCGGAGGGCGACGGGGACGAGCGAGACGCCGTCGACGGTGACGGGCTCGCCGTAGATCGTCGCGGTACCCGCGGTGGTGACGGTGTCGGCCAGGGAGACTGCGATGTTGGGCATGGTGCGACGGTACTCCGCGGCTCTCCGCGGCGACAAGCGGCCCGCCGGGGCGCACAGGACTCGTCCATGGACCTCCGGGGACCTGCTGCCATGATCGACGGATGTCCGCCCGCACCCGCCGCCGCCGCCCCGTGCGCTCGGCCGCGGTGGCGGTCGCGAGCCTCGTGCTCGCCGCCTTCCTCGCCTTCCACCGCGCGCTGCCCGATCCGATCGGCTGGCTGTCGGTCCTCGAGGTCGGGATCCCGTGGACGGGGCTCGTCGTGCTGCTCCTCATCGCGGCCGCGGCGGCCCTCCGGTCGCGCCGGACGGCGGCCGCGGTCACCGTGCTGGCGATGGTCTACGGCGTGCTGGTGCTGCCGGTCGCGCTTCCGGCGCCGGCCGTGCGCTCCGGCTCGTTCACCGTCGTCAGCCAGAACATCGAGACGAGCAGCGACGCCGGTGGGCTGGCCGCCTCGCTCGCCGCCCGCGGCCCCGACGTGATCGCGCTGCAGGAGCTCGACGGAGACGCCGTGGACGCGGTCGACGCCGAGCTGGCCGACGAGTATCCGTACTCGTCCGTCTCGAGCACCGTCGGCGTCTGGAGCCGGACCGAGCTGACCGACGAGGAGCCGCTCGACCTCGGTCTCGGCTGGGAGCGCGCGCTCGCCGTCGACGTCGACACGCCGGTCGGCAGCGCGCGCCTGTTCGTGGTGCACCTGGCCTCGTTCCGGCCGGGCGACCACGAGGAGCGGGACACCATGCTCTCGAACCTCGCCACCGCTCTTCGAGACGACGCGTCGGAGCGGACACTGGTCATCGGCGATTTCAACACGCCGACGGACGACCACCTGTTCGCTCCGGTGCTGGCGGAGGCGGGTCTCGTCCGCACGGGCGGAGTCGGCTTCCCGGCGACCTGGCCGTCCCTGCTGCCGCTCGTCTCGCTCGACCACGCGCTCGCCGACGGCGTCACCGCCGCGACCGTCGCGGTCCTGCCGCCGAACGGCTCCGACCACCGCCCGATCAGTCTGACGATCGGTTCCGCGTAGCGAGCGTGTCGCTGAGGTCGATCCCCTTGGCCGACTCGGGAGCCGACCGGGACAGGAGCGAGGCGGGACGCACGGCCCCGGAGCCGAAGCGGGCGGCCACGCCGTCGACCGCGAGCTCCGCGTCGCGCCAGTCGTCGGAGTCGCTCCACAGCGAGAACGCGACGTCGTCGCCCTCGACCAGCTGCTCGCCGCGCACGCCGATCAGCCGCACGGGCCGCCGCATCGGGTTGGCCGCCTCGAGGAGCGCGGAGGAGGCCTCGTAGAGGACCCGGGCCACGTCCGTCGCCTCGACGAGCGTGCGGGAGCGGGTAAGGGTGCTGAAGTCGCCGAAGCGCACCTTCACCGCGACGGTGCGGCAGCGCACTCCCGAGCGGCGCATCCGCACGGCGACCTTGTCGCAGAGCCGCAGCAGCTCACGACGGACGAGCTCGGGGTCGGCCACGTCGTCGGCGAACGTGATCTCGTGTCCGGCGCTCTTCTCGATCTGGCGGGTGTCGACCGGCCGCGGATCCACCCCGTTCGCCAGGGCGTGCAGGCGCCTCCCGGTCGCCTCGCCGAGGGCGGACACCAGCGACGGCAGCGGGGTGGTCGCGACGTCGGCGACGGTGCGCAGACCGCGGCGGACGAGCGCCTCCTCCGTGCTCGCGCCGACTCCCCACAGCGCGCTCACGGGCAGCGGATCGAGGAACTCGCGGACGCCGTCGGCGGGGACGACCAGCAGACCGTCGGGCTTGGAGCGGCCGGAGGCGAGCTTGGCGACGAACTTGGTGCTGGCGATCCCGACCGAGCAGGTCAGCCCGAGCTCGGCGTGCACCCGGCGGCGGATCTCGGTGCCGATCGCGAACGGCGAGCCCGAGATGCGGCGGGCACCCGCGACGTCGAGGAACGCCTCGTCGATGCTCAGGCGCTCGACCAGCGGCGTGAAGGAGTCGAAGATCGCCATGACGCGGCGAGAGGCCTCGCGGTAGCGCTCCATGTGCGGCTCGAGGACCACGGCCTGCGGGCAGCGGCGGAGGGCGACCGCCATGGGCATCGCCGAGTTGACGCCGTAGCGGCGCGCCTCGTAGGTCGCCGCTGTGACGACGGAGCGCGCTCCGTGGTGGCCCACGATGACCGGCCTCCCGCGCAGATCCGGCCGGTCGAGCAGCTCGACGGAGGCGAAGAACGCGTCCATGTCGATGTGCATGATGCTCGCGCGCGGGTCGTCGAAGGGCTCGGTCGTGACCTGCCGCCCCGTGCCGTCCTGCTTGCTCACGCGGTGCCGTCCTGCCTGCTCACGCCGCTCCGTCCTGCTCGCCCACGCCCTGGGACATGCTCGCACGCACCACCGACATCGGCCGCTCGACCGCTGCGCGCGGGCCGGCCGGGAATGAGCGCCGACCACTCGCGGTTGACCCGAGCACCACGACGCTCCGGAGAGACCATGACGCACGAGCAGCCCGACTCCCCCACCGCCACCGAGACCGGCCCCGGCGCCGAGATGAGCCGCTGGCTCGATCTGCAGGACCGCGCCCACCGCGCCTTCGAGCTCCGGCTGAGCGCCGTCGAGGACTGGTCGGCCCCCACGCCCGACACCGAGTGGGACACGCGCGCGCTCGTGCTGCACGTCGTCCGCGAGCAGCAGCGCGCGCACACGCTCCTCTCGGGCGGCGACGAGTCGGCGCTGCGACTCGAGTCCGTCGCCACCGATCTGAGGAGCGAGTGGCGCCGCGTGACCGACCGCCTGCGCGTCGCTGTCCGCACCGTCGACCCGGCGGCGACCGTGCAGCTGGGGCGCGACACCGTCAGCGCCGTCGAGCTGCTGCAGGAGCAGACGGCCGATGTGACCGTCCACGCCTGGGACCTCGCCCGCGCGACCGGCAGCGACGAGCGGCTGGACGAGGAGCTCGTCGCAGCGGTCTGGGAGCTCTTCGCACCCCAGGAGGAGACCCTGCGCGCGAGCGGCCTCTACGCCGCGCCCGTGCCGGTCGACGACGCCGCCTCCCTCCAGAGCCGCCTGCTCGCCATCACCGGACGCGACGACCGCCTCGCCGCCTGACGGCCCGGCGCCCGGACGCCGTCAAGGCCTGGGGGCGTCCAGGGACGCCGCGGCAGGATGGAGGGGACCACGAACACGGGGCGACCCGCCCCGACGAGGAGAGGAACGTCCATGACACGCATCGCCGTCATCGGAGCCCACGGCAAGGTGGGGCAGCAGATCCTGCACCTGCTGTACGACGCCGGCCACGAGTCGGTCGGAGTGATCCGCAACCCCGATCACGCCGAGGACATCGTCCGGCTGGGCGGCGAGCCGCTCGTGCACGACCTCGAGGACACCACGCCCGAGGCCTTCGCCGAGGCGCTGGGCCACGTCGACGGCATGGTATTCACCGCCGGAGCCGGACCCGACTCGGGCCCGGAGCGCAAGCGCACCGTCGACCTGGGGGCGTCCGTCCTCAGCCAGAAGGCCGCCGCGATCGTCGGGGTCCAGCACTTCGTGCAGGTCAGTGCGATCGGTGTGGACGAGCCGCTCCCCGAGGACACGGAGGAGGGTTGGAAGGCCTACGTCGAGGCCAAGCGCGACGCCGACGCGGCACTGCGCGACTCCGGCCTCGACTACACGATCCTCCGCCCGGGCGGGCTGACGGACGACGAGGGCACCGGCACGATCACGCTCGGCACCTCCGTCGAGAAGGGGAGCATCCCGCGAGCGGACGTCGCCGCGACGGTGATCGCCGCCCTGGCGCAGCCGACCTCCATCGCGAAGACGTGGGAGATCGTCTCCGGTCCCACCCCGATCGAGGACGCGGTGGCTCAGGGAGCCTGAGCCCCGGCCCCTCCTCCTAGAGTGGGGCGGGTGAGCACCCACCCGCCCCACTCTAGGAGGAGGGGCCGGGG